>SZPB01000007.1 GCA_030263535.1 Cytophagia bacterium CHB2 | reverse complement strand
CACACAAGCTGGTGATCCGGGGCGGCTATGGGATATTCACCGATACAGGATTCAGCCGGTCCCCCGGCGCTGTCCTCGCCTATGGTCCGCCGCCGTACGGACAAGCGCCAACGGTTTTCGACATCCAGGGATATACAACTCCGCGTACCGGACTTCTGGGTCCCACCGGCTTCCGGGCGTTTCCGATGGAGGGCATACGCCCGAAAATCCATCAGTTCAATTTAACGATTGAACGCGAATTGCCGGGAAACAATATCGTGAGCGTCGCCTATGTCGGATCGAGGAGCAGGGACCTGGACCGCGACTCCGATATCAACCAGATTCCGCTGAATGCCGGTACGAAGAACGTTCCGGCGCTGGCTGGGACTACCGGATGCGACGCGGCCGGAAACTGCGCTGCCGGTGGGATTCATCACGCGCACGGTGAGTTGATTCGGCATGCCCAAAAACAACGTGGAATCTTCGACCACAAACGCGATGCCTTCACGCTGCCGGATGACGATGAAATCGCCTTCTCTTCTGAATTGCCCCGGATTGCCGTTCAATTCCAACGTTTTTGTTTCCGGCGCCCAAATTCTCAATCGGCCAAAACGAATCGGCGCGGTGACGGAAAGCTTTTCGCCCTGCCACGCGCATTCAAATTGTTCGAGAGGAAGTGTTGCAGAAAACAGCATCGTGCTTTCCGATTCCATCTCTTTCAGATTGAAGCCGGCGAGCAGCACGGGCTTGCCGTTTTCCCGGCGCAACAGCGAGTAGCGCGATTGTTCGACGTCCGCATATAAAACATCCTCGCCGGTCTCGCGGCGCACGCGATAGGTGTTGGGAGCGGCATCTTTCTCAAAAGCGGCGACGCTTGGCGTCTGCGCATACGCTTGAATCAAATGCGCAAAGCGCGTGACGTCTGTGACGCGGCGGCTCATGAGCATGGGCACGGGCTTTTGATCGCGGGCCATCTGTTTATAGGAGCCGCCGATGGGCGGCGCCATCGCTTGAAAGACTTCGGTGCCCGGCTCGCCGATGGCCTGCACCTGCATGCCTCTGCCGTCCGGCAACACAAAATTCCCGCGCCACGCCTCTCCGGTTTTCCCCGCATAGATTTCTTCGAATTGATCATAGCCGGGGATGCCGGGCGGATGGCCGAACAAATCCAGGGGCTGTTTTTTTAAATCGATGCCAGAGAGAGTCAATTTCCCGAAACTATGAAGCGGCCAATCCATGATGCGTTTTTCCGGGCATGCAACATCAAAGAGATCGATGAAGTAATCTCCCACCTGCAGCAGCGTGCGCGTGAGTTTGGCTCCGCCATATGCGGTGACGCTGCCGCCCGAGGCCACTTGCAAACCCGGCAGTGCGCCGAAAAATTTGCCATAGCCGTTCGTCCACGTCTGCGAGGTTTGATTTAACACCACGGTGTTGTGCGCGATGCTCTGGCGGTACCAAAGCTGCAAATTGGGATTGAAGTAAGATTCGTTCAGCGGATCGAGAATCCAATTATCGCCGAGGGCATAATAACCCATTTGTAAACGATCGGGATGGCCGTGCTCGCCGCCCATGATGCCGTAATCGAGATAAAGATAACGGCGCTCGCGCCCATCGCCGTTGCGCAAAATCGCAAAGCCGTTGCCCTTGAGATCAAAGCTCTGTTCCGGATAAATGCTGGTGGTATCTTTGGGAAAGGGCAGGTCCGGCACGAGATTGAACAGGCTGATGGGCGCACGCTTGCTGCCCAAACCGGAATCCTCTCCGACCACTTGTGTGCCGCGTTTGACTTCGGTGAGATGAAGCAGCGCAAGATACTTTGGCTCTTTGTAGAGCGCATAGCCGATTTCATAAAACGGGGCATATTCGAGAATATTGCCGCCGCCGCTGTCTTTGATGCGCGGGAATTCATAATTCGGTTTGATCAATTCAAAGGGCACGTCGAACATTTTTTTCATCGTGCGCCCGGCGATTTTGCGTTGATACAAATTGATGCCGTTGTGCCGCGCCATTTCCGCGAGATGAATCATGCCGTGCAACGCAACATAATGATACCCCGGGCCTTCGGCATAGAATCCGCTTTCCGGCAGCGCCGAGCCGAGTTGCCAATCAAAACCGTATTGCCCCTTGATGGCAAAGTCGATCAGCTCGGGATCGTTGTACAAAAAGCCGACCGCCGCAGAAACGTTGTTGTACCACAGTTGGCGATTGGAGGCGGATTCCGGAAATTGCTGGGTGATCTTGGCGAGCGGATAAAAGAGTTTGTCTTTGAGTTTTTGGTGATCAGCGTGCGTGAAGCCTTTATAGTTGTAAATCAGGTCATAACCGTACGCCATGTCCACGCCCCAAAAGGATTCCGAAAGCGTGCCGAAAAAAAGATGCGCCGGACCGAGAATGGTGTTGGTGGTAGGATTCTTCAAATATATATCGGCGAACTGCATGAGCATCTCGCGGCCAGCCTCGGCGTACTTCTCCTCGCCGTGCAATTGATACAGCGTCCCCATCCACACCAGGTAGCCTGCGAGTTTGCGATTGTACCAGCCCGACCAGGCGGAGTCAAATTTTTCCCCACGATGCACTTCGGTGGTGTCGGCCGAACAGCGGTGATCGTGCGGCCGAAAGAGTTCGTATTTCAACTCCACGTCATGCTTGGGACACGTGTACATTTTATATTGATATGTTTGCTTGATCGGCGAAACGTAAATGGGACGGCGCTTGAGAAAGCGGTCGATTTCAGCCTGATTTTGATCGATGAGCTTGCGATACCAAGTGTGTTGCTGATACCAGCGCTTTGCCTGTGCGACGTCTTTGGCATCGGCCAACAGGCGCGGATGGGAAGATTGGGCCATGAGTGATCCGAAAGTGAGGAGGAGAAGAAGCAGTAACCACGACGTTTTTTGAAAATGTAGAAGCCGCATGAGGTGTCCTTTGCAAGGTTTGTTCGCGCGAAAATATCTAAACATCCCGGTAGAATTGAGCCTGGCGCTGCGAATTCATATGATGATCCCGAAAATACGCATGAAAAATCATAAAACGCCACTGGTAATCGTTAAAATCCAAACTCACGCAATTGACCGGCGTTGAAAATTTCTTGGATGACTGGGGCATCAGCCGCCCAGTTGATGACGCCGAGAAACAGACGAAACCCGTCCGAGTTGTGTCCGACGCCCATTTTGAAATAGGCCACCAGCCAGCGATCGTCGTTGCGTTTAACGACTTCCATAGCGGTGAGGCCCTTGCCAATTGGCCGGGGCTGTTGTTCGAGCCAATGCGCGGGATCGTCGGAAATCACATACGACCAGTGCTCGATATGCCCACCAAAGAAGAGCAAGTATTTGCCGTGCAACTCTTGCACGTTACACGATTCGGGATGCGTCAGATCTTTTTCAATGTATGCCGGGCCGCGATCCTGCCAGTCAATAAGGTTTTTTGAAACCGCGCGCGCGATGCAGGCCTTGCCGGTTCGCGTCACTGCGGTGTAATAGAGCCAATACTCATCGTGATGTTTGATCACGTGCGGATCGCGGCATGCTGCGCCTTTTTCCGTGGGACAAAAAGCCCAATCGTATTCTTCCGGACGAATCACCGGCTGCTGCCCCACGCGTTCCCAGGTAAACAAGTCTTTTGAAGTGGCGATGCCAATACGTTGCGTGTTTTCTAGTGTCACGCCGGTATAAAACATCCAATAGGCGTCGTTTGCTGCTATCACGAACGGCGCAAACACATGGCCGTTGTCCCAGCCGTGGGGATCAATATAAAAACAAGGCTCATATGTTTGCCAGGTTTGAAAATTCTTCGTCGTCGCGTGTCCGAACCAAATTTCATTTCCCGGCAGGCAACAACTCACATTGGGCACACCGGCAATGTGAAAGAGATGATAGATGCCTTCGTTTTCGATCAAACAAAAATCTTTGAGATAAAAACCGCGCGGGACATAGCCCGTTTTAATCCAATCTTCTTGATACTCGCGCTGACTGTTGACGGCATCGAGATAGCATTCATAGTCGAGATTGCGAATGGTCATGAGCTTGCCGTGATTTGTTTATTGCCACAATACACATTATGGTTTCCGCGCCAGGAACAGATCGCGGCCATAGGAATCGCGAATAATCTCTGGCGTGAAGCCTGTTTCACTCAATAAACGCAGCCACTCGGCGCGCGGGAAAAGCCCGCAGATATGTTGATCATAAACGATCTGTACGGGGCGATCGCCGTCGCGCAGCAGATAGGCAAAATCGGTATAATAGAACGTATCCGCTTCGTCCGGATCATACGTCCATTCCAGATATCGAATGGCGCGGCCCTCGCCATCATAGCCGTCGTGGCTCGTCGACGGCGCAAAGGTCTCGCGGAGATGATCGGGGACGAGCAAAGCCAGGCCTCCGGCTTTACAATGCACGAAAGCCGTCTGCATCGCTTGTTGGAGATCGCCGACGGTGATCATGTGATCGATGGCATCATGAATGAAAACCGCATCGAACTCACGGCCCAGCCGCAGTGTGCGCATGTCGCCCTCCACATGTTCACATTCCGGATTGCGGCTGCGGCTCACTGCCAACATTTGCGGGGACATGTCGGACAGCGTTACGCGGGCAAAATTCTTCTTGAGATAAAAAGCGTTGCTGCCGCCGCCGCATCCCAATTCGAGCAGCGAGGGTGAGCCCGGCAATCCGGCGCTGGCCAGCGTCTGCCAAAAAAATGCGGCTTCTTCGGCGTAATCTTCCAGCGGCGAAATCAAAGGCCACCACGCCGCCAGTTCATGATACATTTTTTGCATAAGCGAATCGTTGCAGATTAATCCTAAAAATCAGGCGAGGGTTGGGCTGCTTTGAATGGTTGCAATCATCTGTTGTATCTGTTGCGGCCCTTCAACAACGCCGAGCCGCAGCAGCGTTTCGCAAGTTTCTCCCGGCGCGAGCATGCGCAAGGTGCCGCGTTTGCGTTCTGCATCGCGGCCCATGACCAGGCAATTCGCCGGCTCAATGCCAAGAACATAAGTTCCCGAACCCATTTGCTTCCATTGAATCAATTCGGGCAATTCTTTTTGGCGATAAGAAACATAACCCGCCAATTGCAGATCGTCATTGACCAGCATGATCGTAACAAAACCGTCTTTGGTAGGAATCATGTCGTGAAAGAAAACTTGCTCGGCATAACCCGCTTGCGGCGAATCCATTAGGAGATGTGTCGTGAGTCCCGGCAGGGCTGCCTCGTCACGCGGGCGTGAGACTTTGCTTTTCATCACGAGCCGGCTGCCTTCTGCCAGCAGCGGAAAACCAAAGTTGCAATGATAAAGCAGCATGAAGGGCGCTTCACGATCACCGAGATTTTCAACAGTATCGGTAATTTGCAGCGCGCTTTCGCCCAAGCGTGTGGTCAGTCGCCGCGTCAATTGCAGATTAAATCCAAAAACAGAAGTTTCACGCAGCACTGCTTCCAGGCAAAGCTCGTATTCCTCTCCAAGCCAGCGGCCGCCGCAACGAAGCAATTGTGCAGGTAAATTGGAGACGCGGCCGTGCAGGCCATAATCGCCCAATTCGTCGCGGCCGGGAGAACCAACATTGGTCAAGCCGCAAGTATTCAACCAGCCGCCGTGAAAATTGCGCAGCCAGCCTGTGCCTTCGGGTTCGTAAAAGGAGGGGGAGGTAATGCCGCCCGCAGATTGCCACGCCAGCGGTACACCTTTGTAGCTGGCCCCGTGAATGTCCAGGCCGCGATCGAGCAACACGGTGAATGCAAAGCCCGAACCGGTTTTGAATTCGGCGAGGCGCACGCCGCGGCCGGGACCGTCAATCAACTCGCAAAAGCGCACTTCGGCGAGTTGGCGAATGTCGCCGATATAACGCAGTAATTCTGCGCGTGTCCAGTTTTTATTGAAGAGAGAGGGCATGGGCTCAAAGGGGTGAAGTCTGACTTGCGTGTGAGCCGCTTTTAATCCAAAACTCTCGTTGCGCAAGTCAGGCTTCGCTATTTCACTCAGGATATTCATTGCACAAATAGTACAACGGCGGTTCATCTTCTTCGATTTGGGGAAAGCGGCCGATGGGTGCGAGAAAGCGATTATCCTTGGCATCGTCGTTTACGCGCGAAACTTCGCCGATCAACACCATACCCTTGCCCGCAGCGGCGTAAAACTGATGGTACATGCGCGGCGGCAAGGTGATGCTCTCGCCCGGTTGCAACACGATTCTGCTTTGTGCCGGCACGGTGCGGCGAATGCCGTCCGTCAGCACAGTAACCGGGGAATCGGCCAGTTGTTCATCTGCGGCAGCATTGCAAACTTCGATTATCAATTCGCCGCCGCCGCGATTGATGATGTCTTCCATCTTGTGCCAATGAAAATGCCAGGGCGTCACCTGCGCTTCGCGCGCGATCATGATTTTTTCGCAGTAATCTTTGCCATTTGCCTCGCCCGGCTCGCCGTTGCGCACGGTGAATACAAGCAGCCCGATTTCGTGAAATCTGCCCGAGCCGAAATCCGTCACATCCCAGCCGAGTTTGTTATGGATGATTTCTTGCGCGTCGAGACGGTGCGTTTGCCATTCTTCCTTTGACCAGAAAGCCCAGGGCGGCAAATGAAAATGATGTTGTTTGAAAAAGGCGGCGGCCTCGCGTTGCAGCGCGTTGATTTCGGAACGTTTCATAGCCTGTTTTCCCAATTCAAATCATACAATCAAAAATTAAACATGCAACCCCAAATCGGTATAAAGTTGGCAAGACAAATAATGCACAGAGGAAATTTGGCGCGAATCCATTGACTGCGAATGAACGCAAATTATCGCAAATCGGTAATTGATGTGTTTTGGTGGTTCCGGGGGAAATGAGTCATGCACTGTTATGCTGAAAAATTTATCACTTTCTGCCCTGTCATCCCACAGGGAGCTTGTGAAGTTTTAGGCTCAGTGCCGGGTACTTCACAAGATTCTTGCAGACTGACAAATCAATGTACTCATACGAATTAGGGCGAAAGTGCGAAGTAGTCTTTAATGTGACGCGCTTGGCAGCGATTGCATCGTTACTCCAGAGTAACCACCTGGCCGCTTTTGTTTGAGGCCAGCGCTGCCGTCAAAATTTTGTGCTGCTGCAAAGTTTCTTCCGGGGTGATGCAGCCGAACGGCATGTTGGGTTTCGGTTCGTGCAGCTCATCCAGAAAAGCCGCCCACATTTGCAGAATGGCATCGGTAAAGCCGAATTCGAAAATCCCGCCGGTTATCGTGGCATGGGCGGAGGTGTAACCGATATCCTCATGTTGCCAAATCTGCGGCCCGCCGTTTTCATAGCGCATGGTCTGCAGGGTCTTGGTGAATTTCGTGCTGTAGCGCGCACTGAATTTCGTGCCGATGATTTCGATATACCAGGTATCGGTTTCGCCGGGCGCAATGCGATAGGTTTTGACGGACATGGGAAATGTGTAACCTTCGCTGGGATGCCGCACTTCGCATTGCAGCGTGGCATTGTCCCAGGTTTCACACGGTGCCATGCCGCCTTTGCCATCCGGGCGTTGTGTGACGATTTTGGAAAGTGAAGCATACAAACGTGAGGGAATCCAGCGCGCGCGCAACGGCAGATGCAGCGCGTGCATGCCGAGATCGCCCAGGCAACCGTATTCCCCGTTGAACGCCAGCATGCGTTTCCAGTTGATGGGCTTGTTGAAATTCAAATCAGAGGAATGCAGATAGCCGCTGTGTACTTCGATGATGCGGCCCCAGGGATTTTCCAGAATGTATTTGTGAATCTGATGGCCGCCGGGGTAGAAGGGATATTCGGAGGAACAGCGCACGAACACTTGCGGATGCGCTTGAATTGTCTCCAGAATTTTTTGATTCGCGGCCAGGTCGATGCCGAACGGCTTTTCGCCGAACAAATGTTTGCCGGCGGATAGGATGTCGCAGTAGAATTTCTCGTGCAAATTATGCGGCACTGCGCAATAAACAACTTCAACCTCCTTGGAGGCAAGCAAATCTTGATAATTGGTGGTGGCGAGCTTGATCGAAGAAAAATTGTCGGTGTACCAATCAAATAGTTTTTCATTGAGATCGCAAATCGCCACGATTTCAGGTTGCGCCTTCGTGTCCAGCAGCGCAGGCCAGCGCGCCGAGGCCACGGCAAACTCGCGGCCCATCAAGCCGCAGCCGATGACGCCGAAGCGGATTTTTCGTTTTGAGGCCATGAATCTTATTCCTAGTTTCGCATTCAATACAAATTACCCTTTTATGATGGCCATAGCTTGCTCGACATTCACGCCTTCGTGCACGATGGCCATGAGGGCGCGCGTCATGTGCACCGGTTTTTCGTGTTGAATGATGTTGCGGCCGTACACAATGCCGCTCGCGCCCTGCTGCATGAGTTCATACGTTCTCTGCAGAACCTCGCGTTCGCTGGCTTTGCCTCCGCCGCGCGGCAGCACCGGCCGCCCGGCAATTTCAATGACGCGGTGATACTGGCTCACCTCGTCGCAGGGATCAGCTTTGATAATGTCCGCGCCCAATTCGCAAGCCTGGCGCACCAGCGGCAGGATTTTGTTAAGATCGCCATCAACTTGATAGCCGCCCTTTTCTTCATTGGGGCGCATCACCAGCGGCTCCACCATCAGCGGCATGCCGTAGCGCTCGCAAATCGGCTTCAAGCGGGAGACGTTTTCAACACACTGGCGGTGCAGATCGGGCTGGTTCGGCAGGATCAGCAGATTCACCACCACGCACGCAGCATCCAGCACCAGCGCCTGCTCGACGGCGTCGGCAATCACACAACTGAACAAGACTTCATGCACTTTGGCATTGTAGCAGTTCGCGATGTCGGTGCGCAGCACCAGCGCCGGCTTGTCTTTGCCGGGAATGCTTTGCAGAATTTCCGCCTGGCCGACAGTGAGTTGAATGGCATCGGGTTGTGCGGCGGCAAGGGCATGAATGGCTTTTTCAATATTTTCGATGCCGCTCAAGAAACTCACTTCATTGAAAAAGCCGTGATCGAGGGCAACATCCAGGCATTTGCCGGTTTTGCCGAAGAGGCGGTGGAGGCGAAATTTTTTTTGCATAGGTTTTCCATTTTTGTTTTGTCCCGATCTGTCATCCTGAAAGGATTTTGTGAAGATTCCAGCACGCCCTCAAGGCCTTCACAAGATTCTGTCGGAATGACAGGATTGCGTGCTCGGCTGAATCATATGAAAATGCATTCGCACGCAAACCTCGTGAGGATTCCAGTACGGCTTCAAGCACTTCACAGGATTCTCTTGGAATGACACGATTGGCCGATCGGCTGAATTAATGTGATAAGGCATGAGCGCGTAAACCCGTGGTTACGCACCGATATTAACGACAAACCACAGCAATAAAATGATTAGTGCAACCAAAGCCCACGTGCCGAAGAAACCGATATAATCCATTTTCATCGGTTTGTGCAGCTCCCAGTGGGTTTTGGGGAACAGCTTGCGCGACTCGAAATGATGCATGTGCGCGGCATTCTCCTCCACCTTGCGCTGATCTTCTTCAGGCGTGGGTTGGATGGGGGTGTGCACTTTGGCAAAAAAGTAATCCAGCGTTTTGCGGCTGGCCGGCTTGCTGAAATAGCTCAGCACAATCAAACATAAAAGCGGGAAAATCGCATCAAAAGCAAAGCGTGTGGCTTCAAGCTGCGCCTTGTTGAAGCCGGAAAAATTGATGCCGAACCAGCTCAACACCCACAATTCCGCGTTGAAGCGGCCCACCCCGAGCAGGCGTGAATTGGGGTCGGCGGGGTCTTCGCGCGTGATGCGATCGAAGAACAGGGGATAGGGCGGAACCATCCGCGTTTTGGTGATGCGTTCGCCTGCGTGCTGTGCCAGGCCGGCTTCCACATCTGCGCGCAGCGCCTTGGTTTCGACCACGATTTGGCGTTCCTGCGTTTGTTTGAGAAAGGGCGCATAGCTGCGTGTCGCGTCCCACGAGCTAAACACATTGGGAATGATCACGATGATGAGAAACGAGACGAAGATTTGAATCGTTACCGCGGTTTTGCTCAGGCGGCGCCACATGAATCCCAGCCAAATTGCCGCGCCAAAAATGGCAGGCATGCTGATGAAATATTTGAACAGTTCCAACAAGTTCTTGACGTAAAGCGCCATGCCGATGCCACCAAAAATCGTAAGAAAAATGATGATGCGGCTCACGAACAAATAATGCTCCTCAGATTTGTGCGGAAACAGCGGCTTGTAAACCTGATGCACGAATAATGCTGCCAGCGAAACGGATTGCACGTCGAGCGAGGACATATTGGCGGCAAGCACACCGATCATCATAATGCCGATAAAACCGGGGCCGAGCAATTGTTTTGTCATGTAGCCCCAAATCAAGTCGGGATCGTTCAGTTGTCCCGCGTACAACCCAATGGCCAGCAAGCCGGCCAGCGCCCAGAAAATCATCATCACGCGCTTGAACATCATGCCGCCAATGATGCCAAAACGCGCAGTCTTCTCGTTTGTAGCAGACCCCATGACCTGCATACCGGTGCCCACGGCCACGATGGAGACAAGATTGGCAAATGACATGGCGGCAATGGTGTACCAGGCATACTCACTCAACGCTTCGGTTCCGAACAGCCAAAACATGTGTTCCGGCACAGCGGCGTGCAGGCCGGAGAATCCTCCAATTTTATAAATGCCAAATGGAATGAGAATGCAGGAAAATATGATCATGAGCACGCCTTGCACCACGTCGGTCATGGCCGCAGCGGTAAAGCCGCCCAGCAATACATAAATGCACACAATACTGCCATACAAAAAGTAGAAATACACCGGATCGACATACGATACAAACGCGCCGAGTTTACCCTGACTATCCATGTTACGCAATTCTTGATAGCGCGTCTTTTGCTCGTCGGGCAAACGCCCGTCGAGATACAAGCCCCGCAGTTGATTGAACTCGTGATAGGATTCGACGCGCAGTTTCTCTTCGACGGTAAACTCATGCGCCGGTTTGGGGGTAAGCGCCATGAAGGTCTTGGCAGAGACAAGATAGCCGACGGCCGTGCCGAACAAGGCCATGACAATCGTGAACACCGCAAAGGCGCCGCCCAAAAATTTGCTTTCGAAGCGTTCCGTGAAAAAATCGCCGATGGTGATGAGGCGGGCGCGGCGAAACAGCATCGAGGTGAACCAGTAGAACGGGGTCAGGAACAAAACCAGGTATTGAATCCACATGCCGGCAATGCCCTGGCGGTAAATTTCGCGCGAGAGAGCCGCGGCCTGGCTGGCGTCGGTGGAAGCGCCAAAGTTCAGGAAGAATTGATAGAGCCTTCCCATCCGCCGGCCGCCGATGAAGTATTCCTCGGTCGTTCGCATGCGTTCCTGCAGGCGTTTGCCAATCCAAATCATGATCACGAAATACGAAATGATGATAGCAACGTCCAAGATATGCATGCCGATAATGTGCATTCTATCCTCCGAGGGGTGAAGGGGGCTGAGTGGCTTGCCCTTGGTTATGAGCGGTGAGCACGGTCGAATCGTCTGGCAATCACACAGCGCTTGTCTGGCCTTTTGCCAGAGTCCTGCGCAGAGGGGAAACGGAATTCCTGAAGCGCGCACGTTGAAAAATAGTGTACGATAAAGAACCGGTATGAATCAAGCCTTAACAATTTAATGGCGCGCACGCAAATTTCATTGCGCTTCAGGCGAATTTTCTTGGCATTCGAAAGCACGTTCCTGCTACTCTCGAATGGAATGTGATTATGAAAACCGGAAACCCTGGTTGGTTTTGCCGTGTGTCGTCTCTGGATGGTCAAGCCGCGGCTGAGTCTTGCCGAATTTGAATGTCAAACCTTATCCGCTTGACTCTTCGATGGGATTTTTGCATAGTGTTCCGAAAGCTTTTTGCCCGCAAAACTGAGATACCTTCCTGTGCGGGCGGTTAAAAGCTGCGCGGCGCGCCTCCGATTTGAGCCGGGCTGGACTCCGGCAGCCGCCAACAACGCCGCAGCGCTTGTTTCACACCGGCAACGTAAATTTCTAAAATTCCCCAAATCCGGCCAAACCCCATGCGCCAAAAAGGCCAATTTTTTTAGCAGCGGTTGCAAAGATATTGGCCGCAAAAATGATTGATTATTACACGTTTGGCTGATTTCCCTCTGATGCTCCATAATAACATAGTGTAACGCGCGTTCATCGTTTAAATCTTATTAATGGTTGATGACGGGCTTTATACTCTCCTCAAAAAGGCGGTTGAACTGGTTTTAGTCGAAAAAAAATTATAATGACAAAACGGTTCATAGCACGATTTCGTTCCTTGCCCTCTTCGTTCATTCACAATCTTTCAGGCTTTGTGAAAACGGCGCTCCGGGCACTGTCCTAATGTGCCATGTTTAGTAATCAGCATTAGAAAATCTCAAACTTCCTGAAACCTTGAGCTTAATGCTGCATGCCTCTTGACGAACAGTTTCGACAGAATTTCAAGATGAATGACCGCCAACGTTCACTTTTGATTAACCTAAAATTAAAGCGTTTACAAACAAGGTGAAGGAGGTGAGTCTCCCGATATAATTGTTTCGCTGTGTTTTGATGCAGTTATGTGAGTCAAAAAGACTGAGGTTAAATTCTCTATCTCCTGTCCTAACACGGAGGGTTGTTATGCAACATCGAGTATCGAGAAGAGGTGTTGGCGCTTTGCTGATAGCTCTTACTCTATTGGCCGCAACCAATGCATTTGCGGCCTTGGGAAAAATTGCCGGCACGGTCAAAGACGCTCAAACCGGTGCGCCACTTCCGGGAGCAAACTTGACGGTGGTTGGCACCATTTTGGGTGCCAGCAGTGACGCCGATGGCAATTACTTCATTTTAAATGTGCCCCCGGGCGTTTACAGCGTTCGCGTGACGTACATCGGTTATGAAACCAAAGTGATCAACAACGTGGCTGTGCGGTTGGATGTGACCACGCCAATCGATGTGACGCTCACCCAAACCGTGGTTGCTGGTGAAGAAGTCACGGTGGTGGCCGAACGTGCACTGGTTGACCGCACGCTGACCGCCTCTCGCGCCAGCATCAGCGCCAACGAGTTGAATAATACTCTTCCCACCTCCAGCATCGCCGAAGTTGTGGAAACCACGGCCAGCACCTTCCGTGGTTACATTCGCGGCGGCCGCAAGTATGAATCCCGCACCCTGGTCGATGGCATCAATATCTCCGATACCTATTTCTCCGGCGGTACCGGCGATGGCGTCTATCAGCTATACACCTCCACGCGGCGTTCGGAAGGTAGTGAAACCAATGTCGTCAACGTGAACCCTGAAACAGTTTCCGAGTTGGCGGTATTGGCTGGAACATTTAATGCAGAATACGATGCGGCTTCTGCCGGTATCATCAATATCGCCACGCGCGATGGCGGCCGCAAGCTTTCCGGTAAGGTCTTTTTTCGCAGCAGCGCCGGCGGGCTGAATCATGCCGGCCCGGGCGTTTACAATGATCTAGCGCGCTTTCAGAACGACCGCCAATCCCTGTTGAACAATAAAACCGCGTCGGATAGCGCGCGCGCCAGATTGATGGCTTTCGACGAGAACTCGAAATCGACGTTTGGCTACGGTGAAGACCCGACGATGGACGGCGAGCTTTCCCTGGGCGGCCCGTTGACTGAAAAGGGCAATTTCTATTTCAGCAGCCGCGTGCTCAATTCGCACGGCCGTTTCACCAACGAGTTCACCCGCGAAATCAACTCCTCGTTGAAGTTGAACTACAACCTCACCAACACCCAAAAATTGACGGCCAATGTCATTCTTAATGACGGCGGCATTCTGGGCGGCTGGAAGAATCGTACCTTCAGCAGCCGTTTCAAATTCTTCCCGGTGGGCAATCCGCAAAACGAGAAACTGGGACTGGTCAGCTATCTGGCCTGGACCAACAGCATTTCGCCCAAAACCTTCTTTGATGTCCGCGCCAGCTACATCGGCCGCACCTCGCGTTTTGGCTACTCCGATGATGATGGCAATGGCAGAATCGAACAAGGCGAAGACGGCGAGTTTCTCAAGCTGACGACCAAAGAACAATCCGAAAAGTACCTCGGCGTTGGCGGCAGCGGTGTGATCGGCACGCAACGCACCTTCTTCACCGGCGACCCCGGCAACGAGCGCTATCATGATGTGCCGTTCAGCTCCGGGCAATATCGCTTTGGCCAGCCCGGCTTCTATTATGAAGAACTCAAGCGCAATGCGATTCAGCTCAAGGGTGATCTCACCAGCCAGATCAATTTCAATCATCAGTTGAAAGCCGGCTTTTTGTATCGCCGCCATTCCGTGGAAGATTTTCAACAGCGCACCCAGGTCATCAAGACCTTCGACAGAAACTTCCCATTTGAGGAAACCTCATATAAGTTGAATCCCCAGGAATTTGCCTTATATGCGCAAGATCGCATTGAATATCAGGGCATCATCATCAATGCCGGCGTGCGCATTGACGGCTTTGACACGGGCGCGGAACAATTTGGCGACTTCTTCAATGTGTCGCGTTCCGACACGTTGCCCAGCGGCGCGATTCAACGCACGCAATTGCGCTCGGCCAATGTGCCCACCAAGTGGTTCTTCGGCCCGCGCCTCGGTATTTCACACCCGATCTCGGACAATGCGGCGATGCACTATTCGTGGGGCCGTTTCTTCTCCCCGCCGTCGTTTAGCTTGATCTTCGAGAACTACGGCAATTTCTCGAATCCCTCCTTGCCCTATGTGCAAGATGTGACTTTGGATCCGCCCACGGCGACGGCTTATGAAATCGGCGTGCAGTGGTCGTTCTTGCCGGATTTCCGCATGGACGCCACGGCCTACTATCGCGACATCAGCAACTATGGCACGACGGGCTATTCTATCAATCCAGCCGCCGGCCAGGGTTTCGGCTCCTACACCTACGTGACCAGCTTCGGCTATGCCGATGCGCGCGGCATTGAGCTAACACTGGAAAAACGGCCTTCGGGATGGTTGTCCGGCCGGTTTAGCTATGCCTTCAGTTATATCAAAGGTGCGGCAAATGCCTCCAGCATCTCCCCCAACAAAAATGCTTTTTCCGCTGCGGCAGATGCCGCGAACGGAATTCCGTTTGATGACCGCTATCAATGGAACACCTTCCCGGTCAATATCACCGGCGGCGGTAATGCGCTGGCTTCTGGTTTCGACCGCGAGCATCGCATGTCCATGACCTTCCTGGTTGACCTGCCCTACGAGATTGACATTACGGGTATCAGTTCGGCGCAAAGCGGGTTCTGGTATTTCTTGACGAACACCACCACCGATCTGCGCGGCCGCGAACAAAAACGTTCGCCGTGGAGCTATCGTACTGATCTGCGTTTGAGCAAGGGCTTCAACTTTGGCGGCACACGCTTTGGCCGGTTGTTTGTGGAAGGCCGCAATATCTTCAATCAAAGCAATATCTTGACGTGGGACAATTTTGATATTGCCAGCTCTGTTTTGTGGGAAAAAGACCAAAATCCCACTGGCACTCTGAACCGGCCCACAACTGCTGACGGCGTGCCGTTGTATGACATTGCTCGTGAGTTGTATTTTGGCATTGATTTCTCATTCTAGTTGTCATCGTAGTTCTCGCTGCTTCCGAGCGCAGGCGGCTTCGTTAAGACAGATGTTCGTGTCAAAATGGCGGCCTGCAAAAGGTTCGGGACGACGACTCAACTTTTCTCTTCATTGTGAGGAAAATTTATGAAAAACAAGAAATTCCTGTTCATACTTGTCGGGCTGATTCTCGGCATGGTTATACAGCAGGCGACATGGGCGCAAAATTTGTCAAAGCCCAATGATCCCTACCCAAAAGTCGGCGTCATTACGGCCGGCGATCTTTGGGATACCTTTGCGCCGACTTGGGTAAGAAAGACGTACTACGAAGCGCAAGATAACCCCAACCAATCCTGGTATCTTGCACGCGTCGGAAATCTTGAACGGCAGTGGACGACGCCGACGCAAAACATTGCCGGAACCGACTTGCATATTCCGTGGAAGCAGGCCATTGAAATGATTGAATACTCCAAAGGTATCAATAATTTCACCAGCTCTACTGATCCTCTGGCGAAAGACTATGTCTATGCTTTCGAAACCAGTAAAGTGAGCTTGCCGGCGCCATATAATCAACGCTTGGCCGACAATGCCGCGAGCTGGGTCGATCCCAACAGTCGCCATCAGATGATTTACAACGCCGAAGGCCCGACCAACCTCGGCATCTACGTGAAGATGCGCGTGCGCCAGTATGCGCTCAATCACGCCAACATGAACGACTTTATCGCGGTTGAGTTTGAATTGACCAACACCGGTGTGTTGGATGCCGACGGCAACGGCACGCCGGAAAGCACCAACAATCGCATCAATGCGCTGGTTTTGAACATGCGCAGCGAGCCGATCAACAGCATGTCCAACAGTCTGGCGGGCACGCGCGGGGCCAGCGGCTGGTTCACGGGTCCGACAACCGGTTACGATGCCACACCTGATGAAAATGGCGAACCGTGGGATGTGCCGGTGAATTTCACTGGCCCCTCGCCGACGGATCTAAAGACCACCAAAACCTTCACCACCGCTTCGGGCAAGACCGTCACCATTCCGTGGGCCGCTGATGGCGCTCGCACGTTGGGAAATACCATGAACGGTCGCCGGAATTATCAGGATATTTATGTCGGCCACAATTGGATTGCTGTCAAGCAAGGCCCCTTGCCGGCCTCGGGCAGCAGTGTGGCGCAACCGGACAAGAAGACGATTTATGACAGTCATCCGGTGGGCGCAGGTTCGCAACGGGGATGGTTTACCTCGGTCAGCAAAGGTTACGGCAACAACGACCACAATCCCTGGGAAAACCACATTCTCTCGATGGGTAACTGGTATGCCAACGGCGGCAAAGTGTGGGATCGCACCAAATTTGATTTGAGGCCCGATCCTAATTGGTTTGACACCACCCAGCCGTATGAAGTCGGCAATCCGTTGTCGTTCGTGGGCATCGTGAAGCCGGAAGGCCAGCGTGGCCGTCCCGATGGCAGCATGAAGTACAACAATACCTGGACACAGAATTGGGAACTGGACAATCCCGATCCCAAAGACAACTGGACGGAAGGTTATTCTTATTCACATGGCTTCGATGGTGATTTTTATGTCGGCGTTGGCCCCTTCTCTCTTGAAGTCGGGGAAACCATCAACGTAGTCATGATCGAGTACATGGGCTTCCGTCTGCAAGGCGCGCGGCAATCGCGCAAAGCGGCGCAGTGGGCTTACGAGAACAATTGGAACGTGCCCGAACCGCCGCCGACGCCCGACATTAAAGTCGAGCCCAGCGTCAACGTGAAGGTGAATGTGAAGTGGGATAATCGCGCTGAAGCCGCGGCTGATTTTGCGGGTTACAAAATTTATCGCACCACCGCGTTCCCGCGCGTGAATTCCCTGCAAGTGGGCCGGCGCATGATGGAAACCTACCATCTGCAAACCAAGGAAAATCCAACGGATGCGGAACTGGCAGCGCTGGGACGTCCCAACAACCCCAACATCAGTGCAGCCTCGGATTTCTATCGCGTGCAGGATCCCGACGCCTCGGGTCCGTACAAACTCGTCAAAATGATCCCCAAAGCCGAACTGGCGAATTATCTCAACACCGGTGCGGATGCCAATCAATACAAATATGCGTTTGAGGATCCCAACGAGTTGGTGCAGTTTGGTTTTACCTACTGGTACTATGTCGCGGCCTATGATAACGAGAGCGGCACCATGGCGGGCATGCCTTATACCAGCCTGGAAACGCACAAAACCAACTGGAATGGTCGCAGCGGCCTGTGGACCGGCACCTACAATTTTGCCACGGCCAGTTCGTTTTATCCGAAAACCCTGACCGGCCTGAAGGACATTGGCGCCAACTTTGTGCTCAAGGCGCCGTTGGTACAGGCGCAGTCCTTGGTGAACGGTGATTTGAAGATTCGTGTGAAGCCGAATCCTTACAAGCAACAAGCCTTGCATGACACGGGTCTGGAACACAAGATCCTCTTCTTCAATTTGCCGACGGGCACAAGGATCACGATTTTTGATGTGTCCGGCCAGGTCATTGATGTGTTGTCGTTTACCGGCCAGAACCCGAATGATGGCACGCTCTTTTGGGATATGTTCTCCAAAGACGGCATCGAAGTCGCGAGCGGCTTGTATATCTACGTGGCGGAATATGACGGCGGCCAGCAAACCGGTTATTTTTCGATCCTGAGATAACGAGCACCTCGTTCATGATGCCGTCCGGTTCGATGGTCGAATGCCGGGCGGCATGAAATGGCACAGAAGCATTTCAATATCTTTTGGAGACACAGAATATGAATCTCATAAAACGCGTCATGGCTGCGCTAATACTGGTGCTCGTTGCCACCGGTTTGAGCTTTGGCCAAGTTCAGAAGAAAAGCGGCTATACCGGCGCGGCCTTTTTGAAGGTTGGCGTGGGCGCGCGAGCCGTTGCCATGGGTTCCGCCACCACCTCGCTTTCCGGTGATGTCAATCAGATGTTTTGGAACCCCGCCGGTATTGCGCTGAGCAACAACCAATGGCAGGCGTCGTTTAGCTACAACCGTTGGATCGCGGATCTTTCCCACAATGCCGGCGCCATTGCCCATGACTTTGGCAATTTCGGCACGTTGGGCATCGGCTTTGTTTCATTGGGCGTTTCGGGTATTGCCGCGGATCGTGACGTCGTCCCGAGCTTTTTGCTCTCGACGTTCACCCCCTACGACAACGAAACGGGCGACACCTACGATTACCTCGATCTGGCGGTGAATATCACCTACGCCCGCAGGTTTACCGACCGGCTGGCGTTGGGAACTTCGGTGAAGTTCATCCGGCAGGGCATCGATAATGTGAGCACCACGAGCTATGCTTTCGATTTTGGCTCGACGTACAACATCGGATTCCGCAATGCCGTGATCGGCGCCCGCATCAACAACCTGGGCAAAGATCTCAGGTTCTATGATATCGGCGCGCCCCTGCCTCTGGTGTTCAGCGTCGGCGCTTCGATTGACCTGTATCACAACGAGCAGCACACGATTAAGTTCATGGCGGACGCCACCAAACCGCAGGATACCGATCAGTTGATTTTCACCGGCGGCGAATACTCCTTCAGTGATTATTTTGCGGTGCGCGGCGGCTACAAGTTCAACTACTCCGGCGTTTCCGAATCGAAACGCAATGAGTTTGATAGTCAGATTTTGGACGATGTCCCACGCAGCGAAGAAGGCATTTCCTTCGGCGCCGGTCTGCGTGTGCCGATGGGTGAGAACAAGATCATGGTTGATTACGCTTTCACCGAATTCGGCATATTGGACAACACGCACCGCTTCACGGTCAACGTGTCGTTCTAATTCGTGTTCGTTTAAAATTGTGCAACCGTCCGGGCGGTTATTTGTAAAGCTTGTATGAATGCCGTAGCTGATGAATTGTTTTGTGCATAACCGGCCGGACGGCAATGCCGTTTCCTTAGTAGTCTTGCCCCTTGTGGGGCACTGAAAATGTTACAAATTCAGCGGCCCACGAGGGGCCGGGACTACGAAATATCGCCTAAGGAAACGGCATTGGGCCGGACGGTGTTGTTTTCAAACGACGTGAACAAGGTTTTATCGCTGTACAGCAAAGGCTTTCGCGCGGAGACCCAAAGCCGTAGGGTGTTAACAATTTTCGATGCGTCTCCGCGTGCGCTTTTTGGGGCGCGGGCTGGTCAGGCTCAGGTAAGGGCTGCTGCTCGCCGCCTCAATGCTCCCGGGAAAGAGCGCCGCCTTGGGAGCATTTTTTGTTCACTGCAACAACGAAAGTCGCCGAAGATACTTTGACTCTTTCTCATAACCCTCCGGTCTTTGGCGACTTTCTTAATCTTTGCGAATGTGATTTTATGGCCACAACATGATGAAAAAAATGTCTCAGTTGTTCTTTGTGCTGCTTTTGTTTCTTATGATCGCTTCTCTTCCTCTCTCTGCGCAATCCTCTCGGGAAAAATATTTAGCTTACATTACGGCCACTGCTGAACAAGCCTGGCAAAAACATCCCGAAATCATTTCCAAGTGGAAAGCCAACGTCAATCCCAGCACCCTGTGGGGTTATAACTCGCCGGCAGAGCCGATTTATCTTGCCGATGTTTTGGGATTTCTTTTTCAAGAAACGCAAGAAAAGATTCATGCCGAGCGCGCCGCGCAATTACTGGCGGAATACGGCGATCTGCGCAACGCCTATCCCAAAGACTATGCGAAAACGCGTGCAGAGTATGTGAACGGCATTCCCGCGCTGGCGAACTTTTTCTTTCTGCCGCCCTACGTGCGCGCTTATCAGCGCATTCGCGACAGCGGTGTGCTTACGGATAAAATCAAGGCCAAAATCGAAGCCGAGCTGGCGCACAGTCTGGATTTTGTTTTTCATTTTCCCGAATGGGGCGCGCACAATCGCGCCATGCTGAGAGCGGAGGGCTTGTATTACGGCTATCTCGCCATGCCCAACCATCCGCACGCGGCAAAATGGAGGCAAATGGCCGAAACCATTGCCAGCGATAATCTCAAGCAATGGGAAATCGAAGACGCCAGCATTTATCATCCCGTGTGGCTGCTCTCGCTTTTCACGTACGCTGACATCAGCGGTAATGAGCAGCTTGATGACACGCCATTCATGCGCTATTATGCCGAATATTTCAAACGTCTCTTCACGCCGGCCCATAACATTCCGGATTTCGGCGATGCCAACTGGAATCCCTCGTGGGATCGTTACATCGCCGTATTCGAACGCATGGCGAGCCGCTATCGCGATCCAGAACTGAAGTGGATTGCCGAGCGCATGTTTGAAAAGATGACGGCGCTTTATCCGCAGAAAGGCACCGGTGCAGCATCGTCATTTGCATTTGCTTATCAATGGGCGGATGAAACGCTGTTGGCGCAACAACCGCAATCGTTGAGTCAGGAAGTTGTGGATGATGTGATCGGCAAAAAAGTCGTCTTCCGCAATGGGTGGGAGCCGGTAAGCACATATCTTTTACTGAACTACCGTGATGAAGGCGAGGGCGGCTTTGTGCATCGCGAGTTTTTGCGCAATACGATTTCCGTGGAAGAAGAAAAAATGCACCACGGCCACTCGGATGAGAATGATATTACGTTGTTCATGTCCGGCGGCTCAGTGTTGTTGCATGACGGCGGCTATCGCGACGGCCTGCCCAGCGGCAAATACGGCCAATTCCGCGCGGATTATTTTCACAATCGCCTGGTGGCGCGCAAGAACAAGCGCGATGTGCATCAATCGCTGCAAGAATTCGTGCGCAATTCCGGCGCCTACCGGCCGGTGCGCACGCAGAAGATCGACTTTCTCAATTTGCGTGAGGTGGATATGAGCCGTACGCGGCTACACGATGACGCGCTCGGTTATGCGTGGGATCGTGTCATCACCTATCTCAAAAAACAAAACATGTTCATCGTGATCGACGCAATCGAAGTCAAGCAAACCGATTATTACACCTTTACCAATTTCTGGCACACGCGCAAGATTCAAGAGAAAGGCGCTAATTTCTTCGTGACCTCGATTGATTCCATCGGCAATATCGCGCTGCCGCAGGATCAACACCTGCTGATCCAATTTTTGGAAACCCGCGCCAAAACAATTGGCACTTACGATGAAACGCGCCATTATCAAGAAGAGATCGCGATTTATCAAACCCAATCCAGCTACTACCGCGCCGGCGACTATGAAGTATTTGCGACGGCTTTGATTCCGGTGAAGAACGGCGAAAGCCCATCGGCGCGATTGCAGAACTTGCGCCTCATTCCCATGCCGGCGTTTCCGCGTGCCATCGGCATTGAAATCAAAAACGGCAAAGAGGTTTCCGTTCTCGGCGTGAAGCTGGATTTGAACCTCGGCGTCGTGCGCGAGAATATTCGCCCGCGCTACACCTGGGAAGCAGGCCGCGTGCCCTATGGCGATTTTGAAACCGATGCGCATTTTCTCTTTGCCACGATTTCCGGCAATGAGATCAGTTATTCTGCTTCAGAGGTTTTGAAGGTGATCTACCAAGGCAAAGCGTTGATGGAGGCCTTGCCCAACACGCACGGCTTGCAGCTTGACGGCGCGCCCGATCGCGTGGGGTTTGTGAAGTGGCGGTATTGGGAGGATAGCGTGTCGATCACATCGAAATGAGGAAGACTTTATTGACGACGCGATTCGTAGTCGATGAAGTCTGCGGGTGAGACGATGTCAATCGTCTGAAAACGTTGCAGGGTGATCAAATCTTTGTCGCCGGTAATAATGCAGGCGGCGTCCGCAGCCAGCGCCGTCGCCGGATCATGTCGTCATCCCGATCGCGGCATACAGGCGTTTTCAGTTCAACAGGCGTAACCGGCTGCATTTTGGATTGCAGGAGATCGAGGGCTTCTGTAATGTCATCTGAATTAAAGCGAAACTTATTGAAAAGGTTTGTGCTCACCTCGTCTAAAATAAATTTTGAAGTGAAAAGCTCGTGGCTTTCAAAACAGTGCTCGATCAGTTGGCTGCAAACGCCTCGTGTAATCAGCGCTGCAATAAGAACGTTGGTGTCCAATACGATCTTCATGAGACACGTTTAAAAACGTCTTGATCGGTATAAATGCCCTGAGCCTGCGCCTGCATCACCATGCGCTCGCGAAGCAGCCGAAACCGGCGCAGAAAAAGGTACTCTTTGACAGCCACACTGACAAATTCGTTTGGTGAAATGCCTTCTTCTTTTATGGCGTCATTAAATGCCGGCTCAAGATCTGCCGGCAGCGTGACCGTGATCGTTTCAAGCATGGCCGTTGATTCCTTTCTCGTATGAGTAAACCAAAGCGTTGCCGGAAATATAACAAAAGTTTTTATAGATACAATACGTTTGATAGAGCAAAATGAAATCTTGACCACCAGTCAAGCTTCGCCTATATCAAAAGAGAGACCCCCATGCCTACCCGCCGCGATTTCCTCCAGCTTGCTTCGCTCGCCGCGCCGGCAATGTTCCTGCCGATGCCGCTTCTGAATTTGTCCCGGGGCGGCTCGCCGCTTGCCGGAAAGCTGTTTTTTGATGAGACCCAACTTCAAGCCATGCGCGCTGCCTTTTCGGAAAACGCATTGTTTGTCGCGCTGCGCCGGCGCCTCGCCGCGTTCGATCGCGCCAAAGAACGCAAGTTTCTCAAATCCGAAGTGCGCTATAACGATCATCTCTATCACATTGCGCGCCTCAGCGATTCCGCGCAACAAATGGCTTTTTTCTATGCGATGACGGAAGATAAAGACGCGGCCAAGCTTGCGGCGGATTGCATTCGCACCATGATGAAATTCCCCAAGTGGGATTACTTTTTAGAAGCCGGCAAAGACGTGATCGGCATTCAGCGCGCCTCGAGTTCCGTTCTGGCTGCGGCTTTCTGCGCCGATTGGCTGGGCGATTTCGTGGATAAAAAAGAGCGCGCGAGCTGGTTGGAAACCATGGGCGAGCGCGGCTGCGAGCCATGTTTTCGCAGTCTCTATGGCATGCGTTACCCCGAGCGCGTCGTGGGGTGGAGCATGGATCAAACCAGCACCTACTTCGAACATCGTCCGGGCGATCGTGTCGACCTCAGCAACTGGCCGCATATTTTGGACAGAACTAATCTCAAGGCTGTGCCGGCCTCGGCTTTGACCATCGGCGCGGTTGCGTACCAGCAACAATTCGGCAAAAGTGAAAAAACCGAACGCTGGCTGGAACAGGCGATTTACAGCATCAAAACGTTTCGCGATCTTTTCGCGCGCGATGGTTCATACGATGAAGGCGTTTCTTACGCGCATTACACCGCGTTGCACCTCGCGCAAGCCACAACGATCTTGCATCGCTTCGGGATGGCGGATCTATACGATTTGATCAATTGGCCGGGTTATTTGGATTATGTCTACGGCATGGCCATGCCGGTGCAGGATGATCTTTATGAAATCGTCAACTTCGGCGACAATGGCAACGCCAAGACCGGGGAGGCTGGCAAACCCAAACGCAGTTCCATGCCCATGTGGATTGCCGCTCACTTTCATGAACCTCAGGCTTTGTGGTTCGCAGAAAAATTGGGCGGAGACCTGGATGAATGGGCCTTAATCTGGCATCGGCCGCAGATGCAAGCCGTGGCGCCCAAGTCGGGTCCGCAATTGTGGCATTCGGATTTGGATTGGATTGTGGCGCGTACGGGTTATCAACCTAAAGATTTAGTTGTCGCGATGCGCAGCGGCGGCCCCTCGAATCACGAGCACGCCGACCGCAACAGCATCATCGTGAAATGCTTTGGCGAACACCTCGTGGCGGATCCTTATCGCCCACCGTACAGCTTCAGCGATCCGAGCTGGATGATGCGCACAACCGCGGGACACAGCGCGGTGCTGATCGACGGCCGGCCGCATCAATATCATGACGGCTCGGAGGGCACGAATGCCTCGCAAGCTGCGGCCCGCATCGTTCGCAAAGGCGAGCGGTCCGGATATTTTTTCTGGACGAGCGATGCCACACCGGCGTATCAATTGGTGACGCCCGATGTGAAGTCGATAACACGCACCGTAATCGTTCTGCATGAGCTGCCTGGAGTTTTGATATTGGACAAAGTTGTGAAAACGGCGCAGCCCTCCCGCATACAAGCCCGCTTCTTTGCCTACAATTTGGATGGCAAGGGCAGCATCACCCCCGCAAGCAGCGGCTTCAAAACAATGCGGCCGCACGCAGAGTTGCATGCCTTCGCAGCCAGCCAGAACGGTATTGGTGTTGAAGTCTTGCGCCTGCCCATTCCCGAAGAAAATGCGGCCAAGCATCCCTTTGCGGAAGTCAGCACTCAGACGCCGGATTTGGCATCTTTTCTGGTGACGGTTTTATTGCCGGTGCGCAAAGGCGAGGCGCCGGGCGCGGTGGAAATTTCCCGCACGAATGCGCCGGAACTTTTGGTCAAATTAAACAAATCCTCGCGCGCAATCACTTGCCGTGTGCTGGATACGGAGACGATTCCGGAGTTTGAAATTGCAACCTGAGATGAGATCATGAAAAGACTGGGAAGCAAACGCTTTAATCTGCATAAACACTTTGCGCTGTCATTCCGAAAGAATCTTGTGAATTTTGAGGACAGTAGTGGATTTTCACAGGATTCTTACAGAATGACACGGAGGGGCAGGTATAGCCTGCCAGGGAGATGGGCGTTGTTGTCAATCTTCTTCTTGCTGGGCTTATGCTCTATCGCATCATCCCAAACCGATGCTGTTTCGCCGGAAGAGTATCTCACCTACATTTTGGCGGCAGCAGAAGAGGGCTGGCAAAATTTGGAAGCCGAGCGCGAAAACTGGCGCAAGAACATCGACGTGAACAATGTGTTCGGTTATCTTCCGCCGGGCAACGAAGTTTATCTCGCCGCGCTATCCGCCAATATTTTTGAAATCAGCCGCGACGCGAAATTTTTGGATCGCGCGCGCAGAATATTGCTGCATTACGCCGAGCATAAAAAGGCTTATCCGCCGGATTATTACAAAACCCAGGCGCAATATGCCCAGGGCCTGCCCGCGCTTCCGAATATTTTTACCTTCAGCAAATACATTCATGCCTACGCTATTCTGCGCAAGCACGTGTTGCTCAGTCCGCGCGAACGCCAGATCATCGACCAGAATATTGCCGAGAGCGCGGATTTTTTTGTGAATTTTCAAGAATGGGGCCCGATGAATCGCGCGATCCTGCGCGCTGAAGGCTTGCTCTACGCGGCCAAAGTCTTGCCGGAGCATCCGCATCGCGACAAATGGCAGACTATGGGTAATGCCATTGCCAACGACAATTGGGGCCAGTGGGAAATCGAAGATGCCACCGGCTATCATGCGGTTTGGCTCTATTCTTTGCTGGCCTATGCCAGCGACGTGCGCGGAGATGAAAGCCTGTATCAAACGCCGGTGATGAATTATTACTTTCAATACTTTCTTGGGTTGATCAGTCCGGCGGGCATTGTGCCGGATTTCGGCGACGCGAATTGGGGCGGCGGCTGGGAACGCATGATTCCGTTTTTTGAAAAGGGCGCCGCCGTTTTTCAGGATGCGCGTTTGCGCTGGGCGGCCGCGCAACATTTTCGCAAATACCTTCATCCCTTGCCGGAACGCAAAGGCGTATTCACCGCTCTGGTGCTTTCCGATGCCTATCGCTGGTCAGATTTTTCTTTGGAGGCCGCAGCGCCAACCTCCGGAAGCCAGGAAGTGCTGGAAGACATCGTCGGCAAGAAAATTGTATTGCGCAATGGCTGGCAGCCCAACAGCACATATCTGTTGCTCAACTACCGCGATGAAGGCGACGGCGGCTGGCTCTTCCGGGAATATTTGCGCAACACCATTCCCGTCGAAGAAGAGAAAATGCATCATGGCAATTCCGATGAAAACAGCATTGTGTTGTTGATGAAGAACAACACCATGCTGCTGCACGACGGCGGCTATCGCGATTTCATGCCCAGCGGTCCGTACGGCGCATATCGCGCGGATTATTTTCACAACCGCATCGTGGCGCGCGACGGAAAAATTGCGCTCGGGCAAAAACAGGGGCAATTCCGTTTTGCCTCCCCGGGCCGCGCGGCCGTGCCCGGGCAAAACCTGCTGGATTTCTTTCGCAACTCCGGCGCCTACCGGCCGGTGCGCACGCAGAAAATTGACTTTCTCGCGCTCAAGCATTTTGATCTCTCGCGCACGCGCCTGATTGATGAGCATCTCGGCTACGATGCCGATCGCATCATCAATTATGTCAAAGAGCTCGATTGGTTCGTTATTTTCGATGTTATCCGCTTCAAAAAAGATACCTACCTGACGCTCGCGAATCTTTGGCACACCAGAAAAATTCTGGCGCAGGGCGAAGGCTGGTATGACACCACGTATGATTCCTTGCAAACTCTGCCCGTGGGCGGCAGCGAGCGGCTGTTGATTTATTTTCCGCAACGCGCGCAATTGGAAGAGGGCGTGGAAACGCAAATGCGCTATTGGCAGCAGGAGAAAGTCATCTATCAACTCATTGGCCGGCACGGTTTTCCCGGCGACTTACAAGTTTTCGTCACGGTATTGATTCCGCATGATCAAAACGATGATCCGGAAAAGTATCGCCGTCAAATTGAAATGTTGAGTATTTCGAGTTATCCTCAAGCCGTTGGCCTTGCGATCAACACGCCGCAGAAGAAATATCTCATCGGCGCGAAGCTGGATCTGCAAGCCGAATTGATTCGCGATTGGCGCCGGCCCAAATACACCTATGATTCCGGCAAAACGGTTTATGGCGATTACGAAACCGATGCCTATCATCTGTTTGTGGTGGAAGAACGCGACAAGATTCATTACGCCTTCACCGGCGGCGTGAAAATTCTCCACAAAAATCGCGTGCTGCACGAACAAGCGCCGTCGGACTTCGGATTGAATTTTGACGGCAGTCCGGATCAGCCGGGCGTAGGAAAATTGCGTTATTGGGAAGCAGAAGCGGCGAAATAAATCCGGCGGGTTTTGATAGTCACGTTCGGCAATGTTCAGCCACGGCTTGGCCGTGGCTTGCCCTTCGTGGCGGTCACGGCCAAGCCGCTGCGGAACAAATGTGAACCCGGTTCTGATTGCCAAAATTCATCAGAGACGGCTCGCTCCCGCAGAAATATCGAAAAAAACAACATGCCCGAGCCAACGATCAAACTCACACAAGATCAAATCGATTTCTTCCATCGCGAAGGTTACTTGGTGATTCCCGCCATCACCACCGCGGAAGAAGTCGCGCGCATTCGCGAAATCTATGATGAATTGTTTGCCAAACAAGCGGGCCGCGCGGAAGGCAATCAATTTGATTTGGCCGGCGCGGATGAAGAGGGTGCAACGGCCGCGCTGCCGCAAATTCTCATGCCGGTGAAATACGCGCCGGAGCTGGCGCATACGCTCTATCGCGCCAATGCGTTGGCAATCTCGCAACAGCTTTTTGGCGCTGCCTCATCATACAAAGGTGAGCACGCGATTTTCAAGCCGGCGCACTATGGCGCCGAAACGCCCTGGCACCAAGATGAGGCGTATTGGAATCCTGAGTTGGATTATAACGAAGGCAGCTTTTGGATGCCGCTGCAAGAAGCCACGCCGGAAAACGGCTGCATGTATTTCATTCCCGGCAGCCACCGCCTGGAAGTTTTGCCGCATCATTCCATCAATCATGATCCGCGCATTCACGGTTTGGAAGTTGATATGAGCCTGGTTGATTTATCCCAGGCGATTGCTTGTCCCTTGCCGCCCGGCGGCGCAACCGTGCATGCCTCGCGCACGCTGCATTACACACCGCCGAATCGTTCCGCTATCCCACGCCGGGCGTACATTCTCGGATTTGGCGCAGCGCAGAAAAAGCGCGCCACACCGCGGCGGTTTCACTGGAACGAGATCAAACAAACCGCGCGCGAGCAGCGGGCGCAAAGCAAATAGCAGAATGCAAAGCCCACCCACAACGGCGCCCAGATGCAAAGAATACGCAGAGGATTTCTTTGCGGTCCCTTTGCGACTCTGCGCCTTTGCGTGTGGCTTGCGTTTTTTGAACAACAACGTGCCATGAATGACTTTCTCAACCTCGCCAGCTTGCCACTGATCACTTCTGCCAAAACACGCTCCATTTCTGCGGAAAACCCCACCGGTGAAAAAGCCGGCGGCGCACGCGCTGTGCCTGAAGACGCAAAAAATGCGGCTTTCCATCTCGGCAAAGGCTGGAAGGTGCGGCCCTGCATTGCCTTGCCGCCGCAACAAACCGCAACGCTAGCCGACATTGCCGGCCCGGGTGTGATTCAGCATATTTGGATCACCACCGACGTCAAAGCCCATCGCGATTGCATTCTGCGCTTTTATTGGGATGAAGAAGCCGAGCCTTCCGTCGAAGTCCCGCTTGGCGACTTCTTCGCGCTGGGACATGGTTTGCGCTACAACATCAGCTCTCTGATGGTCGCCGTTAATCCCTCCGGCGGATGCAATTGCTACTGGCCCATGCCTTTTCGCCGGCACGCTCGCGTCACGGTTGAAAATCAACATGAAGTAGAGTTCCCGCATTTCTTTTATCAAATCACTTATGCTTTGGATAAAGTTCCGGAAAACGCCGGGTATTTTCACGCGCAATGGCGGCGCAGCATGACACGGCGCGAGCATCCCGAGCATGTTATTTTGGACAACGTGCACGGCCGCGGCCATTACGCCGGCACAGTTCTCGCGTGGGAGCAGCTTTCCAACGGCTGGTGGGGTGAAGGTGAAGTAAAATTTTTTATTGATGGTGATGGCGAGTATCCGACGATTTGCGGCACCGGCACGGAAGATTATTTCGGCGGGGCATGGTGCTTTGGCGAAACGTATTCCACGCCGTTTCTGGGATACCCGCTTTGGCGCAAAGAAGCAAACGAGATTCCCAAGCATGCCATGTATCGCTGGCATGTGCCGGATCCCATCCGCTTCTCACAAGATTTGCGCGTGACGATTCAGGCTTTGGGTTGGTGGCCGACGCGGCAGTATCAACCATTGACGGATGATATTTCTTCGGTGGCTTATTGGTATCAAACCGAGCCGCATGCGGATTTTCCGCCATTACCTGAAAGAGAAATGAGGTTTCCGAGATAACAAGCCAGCGAAGCCAGGCTTGGACTCAATGGATCAAAATATATCTCAATGCGTTGCGTCCAAGCCGGCGAAGTCAGGCTTGGATGCAATCGGTCAAAATACCATATTAACGCTTTGCGTTCAAGCCTGACTTCACTTCTCAATTAAATCATGCAACTAAAATTCATCCGCGGTATGTGGGGCATGGAACAGCCCACGCTTGCGGCAAATCTGCAAATGATTAAAAACGGCGGCTTCGACGGCGTGGAAATGGGTGCGCCGGCTGATCCCGTGCAGCGCCAGGAACTGCAAACACTGCTGCGCGATCTGGATTTGTTGTTTGTCGCGCAGCAGTGGACAGAAGGCGCTACTCCCAAAGAACACGCACAGAGCTTTGAATTGCAGTACCGCCGCAATACCGAGTTGAATCCCGTTCTGGTCAATTCACACACCGGCAAGGACTACTTTACCACCGCCAACAATCTGTCAATTTGCTGGAAAGCTGCAGCGCTGGAGCAAGAACTCGGCTTCACTGTCACACACGAAATTCATCGCGGTAGAATGACATTCTCCACGACTGCGACCACGACGCTTTTGAAGAAAATGCCGGAGCTGAAACTCACGGCAGATTTTTCGCATTGGTGCTGCGTGCATGAATCCTATTTGCAGGATCAGGATGAAGCCATGCACGCCGCGATTGCGCACAGCCATCACATTCATGCGCGCGTCGGTTTTCCCGAAGGCCCGCAGGTCGCTGATCCCCGTGCGCCGGAGTGGGAGGGTGCGGTGAATTTCCACGTGCAATGGTGGCAAAAGATCGTTGATCATCATAAGCAGATCGGCACAAAAGTATTGACCATCTGCCCGGAATTCGGGCCGCCGGATTATATGATGACGATGCCCTATTCCCGGCAACCGGTTGCCGATTTGTGGGAGATCAATTGTTATATGAAAGATATGTTGAAGGAGCGGCTGCGGCATTAGCTTCGCAATTTATGGTAGTTTTTGTTTGCATATGGTGATTGTCATTCCGTAGGAATCTTGTGAAGCATTTGATCAGGGCTAAGTTTCACAGGATTCCTTCTGATGACGTACTCACACACTCAGAAAGCGCTATAATAATTGATATGCCAACATTTTCCACCCTTGATAAACTACGCCACGAACCGCCCGCACATGCGCGCGTGAACGTCAAGAATGGCTCACCGCGTTTGATCCTAAACGGCGAAGAAGTCTATCCCTTGCTGGCCTGGAGCTGGGGACTCGAACACAGCACGCCTTTTTTCAAACAAGCCGGCATTGATTTATTGCACCCCATTTTGGGCTTGAATGCCGCCTGGCCCGCGCCGGAGATTTATGATTGGTCGGAATACGATGCTTTGTTTGCGCGTTTGCTCGCCCAAAATCCTGAGGCGTTTTTCCTGCCGCGTATTTTGCTGGATGTGCCGGAGTGGTGGAAAGACGAACATGAAAGTGAGTTGATCGTTTGCGCGCTGCCCTTGCAGCCGGAAGATACCCGGCAATACCGCGCAGCGATACGCAGCGAAGAAGGCGGCTGGCTGTGGGGCATTCAATTGCGCGAACCTTCACTCGCTTCGGATATCTGGCGTGCGGACATGAAGAATTTGTTTCGCGCATTTTTGCAATACGTCGAAAACTCGCCGCTGCGCAGCCGCATTTTTGGCTATCAAATCGGTTGCGGCATTTATGGCGAATGGCATTATTTCATGTCCGAGTTTGTGCCGGATTTGAGCAAGCCCATGCAACAGAAGCTCGGATACATTCCTGATTTGGACGCGCGCGTGAAAACCACATTCGGCTTGCTGCGCAATCCCGAGCATGAGCAGCCGGTGATGGAATACTATCGCCGCTTTCATGAATTCAATGCGGATTTGTTGCTGCATTTCGCGCGCGTGGCCAAAGAAGAAACAAAAAATCGAGTACTCTGCGGCGCTTTTTATGGTTATCAACTCGAAAATGTGTGGATTCACGAAGGCGGCCATCTCGCTCCGGAGAAAATTCTGAATAGCCCGGATATTGATTTTCTCGCGAGTCCCTATTCTTATCAAACCACCAATCAAGAAGAGCGGCAATGGTGGGAACATGAAATCTATGACGAGGCCGGCAACTACCTCGGCCGCACGCGCGGCGTGGCCGGCGATGCGGGCTATCGCGTTTTGTTGGAATCTCTCAAGCGTCACGGCAAGCTTTACTTTGCGGAAATCGATCCCAGCACGTTTCTCGAACCGCCGCCCATCAATCCCGACGGCAGCGGCGGCACACAAGTGGAAAAAGAGCAGTGCATGATCGGCGGTGTGGGCTCGACTACGCTCGAGGGCACACGCCGCATTTTGCAGCGTGATCTTGGCCGCATGCTGGTGAGCGGCAACGGCGGCTGGTTGTTTGATTTCGGCCCGGTGTTGCGCACGCGCAAAAGCTGGTATGCCGATGAAAGAATCACTGCCGAAGTCGCGCGCTTAACCAAGCTCGGGGAACAGCGCGAGCGTTGGGACATGCGTTCGCGCGCGCAAATCGCCGCGGTTTACGAAGCTAAGAGCTTGTTCGCCACGCGCCATTGGCGCGCCGAAGCGCCGTATTCCAAAGGCGGCCAGTGCCTGGATTTTTTCACCCGCTGGTTTATGGATTCGCAGGCGCGCGCCTTGCACCGCCTGGGCGCTCCAATCGATTTTTTGTATCGCTTCGATCTCGAACCTGCTGATGCACGGAGATACCGTTTGTTGCTCATGATGAATTTGTTCTATCTCACCGATGATGAAATCGCAGGTTTGCACGCTGTGCTCAAAGACAGCAACGCCACCGTCGTTTGGTTTTATGCGCCGGGATTCGTTGCGCCGGACAAGCTGGATTTGGCGCGCATGAAAAAACTCGCGGGTTTTCGGTTCAGAATTTTAGAAACACCCGGCCCGATGCTGATTCGCAGCGATGTCGCCGGGCGTGAGCTTGTGTTTGGCGTGAAGAAAGAAGTATCCCCGCGTTTTGCCGTCGAAGACAATGGCGCAACAGCTTTGGGCGTTTGGCACGATACCCAGGAAATCGCGTTTGCGCGCAAATCTTATCAAGGCTGGCATTCGGTTTATGTTGGCGCTGCGCCGCTGCCGGTTGAAATATTACGCTGGCTTGCGCAGCAAGCGGGCGCAGATTTGTGGAGTACGCAACCGGATATCGTCATTGCCGCAGAAGATGTTGCCATGATTGTGGCAACTTCCGAGGGCGAACGCACGCTGTCTTTGCATAAACCCTTGACCGGCGTTGAAAGCGGGGAACGGCAGCGCGTTCTTCATCTGAAAATGGAACTGGGAGATGTGCGGCTTTTCATCGCGGCCGACTAACCCGAATGTCATTCTGAAAGAATCTTGTGAAGCATTGCAAGAATACGCGAACGAAACTTCGCCTCAGTGAATGCAAAAACTCCGCAACGCCCTGGCGCGCCGGCAAGCGCATCGCCGGGCAAAAATCCAGCTTTTTCAAAAAGCCTCGCGCGCACAAGCAAAGCGTATCATGCAGCTTGGCAAGCGGCCGATTGTGATTGGCGGTTGCGGCCGCTCAGGCACGACGCTGCTGCTTTCGATTTTATCGTGCCATCCCAGAATTTTCGCGATCGACATCGAAACCACGGCGCTGTGTCCGGACGGCTATGGCGCGGATGGCATGTACAATCGCAATCCGAACCTCGACATGCCTTTCAAGCTTGAAAAAATCTATGAGTATTTGCTCACTCATGAAATTCCTGTGCGCTGCACGCGTTGGTGCGAAAAAACGCCGCGCAATGTGATCTATTTCGAGCGCATTCTGCGGCATTTCGGCAAGGCGGCGCGCTTGATTCACCTTGTGCGCGATGGCCGCGACGTTGTCACCTCCGTGCATCCGCGCGATGCTTCACGTTATTGGGTCACGTCACATCGCTGGGTCATGGATGTCAGCGCGGGCCGGCGGTTGGAAAACCATTCGCAAGTGCTCACCATTCGATATGAAGATTTGGTGCGCAATTATGAAGTAAGCATGCGCCGCATTTGTGAGTTTATCGAAGAAGAATTCACTCCGGCGTTTCTCCACTATCCCGATTCTGCCCGCGTAAAAGAAAGCATTGCCTGGTTCAATCCGGCGCAAACCATGAATGACCGCTCGATTGGCCGCTGGCAGGAAAGCAAATTCCAGAATATTATTGCAGAATTATTGCACGAGCCGGGCGCGAAAGAATTGCTCAAGCACTATGGCTATCTCTCGTGAGGCGTGAGCGTTTGTGATGAAGATGAAAGATATGATGATGGATATGCTACAGCTTGCCGATCACACACCGCCCATGGGCGATTTGTTTTCACATCAACGCCTGGCGTTCACACGCGCGCTTTGGACGGAGCGGCTGCCCGGCGAAGCACAAGCCCCGCAGCGCCGCATTATTCACAGCCGCGTTTTGCAATGCCATGGCCCGGCGCGCTTGCAGCGCCTCGGTCTGCGGCCGGCGCAAGGTTATCACAAATGCGGCAGCTATCAAGATCTGGATTGGATTACGTCTTTTCGTTTGTTGGTTTGGCAGGAGGGCCAGTGGCGCGTGCATGTTCAAAACCAGGAAGTGGACGCTGCGCCGAATGGCAAAACTCAATGGTTCGACCTCAACGGAATTGCAACGTCCGCTGTGATCATCGAAGGCCGGCGCTCCGGCATTGACAATTGGTGGCCCTCCTGGAATCTAGTATCCGGTGCGTTCGTCTTGGAAGGAGAATTACGTTCTGATCTTGCGCCGCGACAGGAGCGCACGCTGGCGAGCGAATCGATTTCACTTACGCCCGCGCCCAAAGGCGTCACTGTGGAGAGCAGCGCCGGTGAAGTTCGCTTTCGCACTCGCTTTCTTCAAATTGGATTTTATTTGAATCGCGCCGGCTTTTCTTTTTTGGGCATAGATGAGTCGGGCCGCGGCAATACTGATGAGAACATTCTTTTTCTGCAAGCAGGCAGTTTTGCCCAGGGCGTGATGTTGCATCCCGTGGATTCATGGCCTCTGGCAGCGCCCATCTTGCGCTATGAGGTACAAGGCGCCACGCGCGTGCAAGGTAATCGCGTAACATATGACCTTGAAATTCCACAGGCCGGCCAACGCTATCACTTTGATTGGGAAATCGAAGAAGATCGTTTGATTCTGCATGCCACACGCAAGGCCACGCAGAGCGTGGCGGCCTGGCACAGCAGTGCGTGGTTCATAGGGTTGCGGCCAACGGTTTCGCCCGCGCATGTCATCGGCAAAATCACGCGCGCAGGTGAAACGGGGTTATTGGAATTGCCGCTGTTGCTGCACGCGCCGCGTTATGGCACGTTGCGCATCGAGACTTTGCAGGGCCAAGCCTTGTGGCGCGCGGATACGTACCGGCCCATGGATCTCACCACCAGCGAATTGAAACTCGGCGAACTTCCCCAGCCCGAAGGCCACTATCTTTTGCCCGCCGGCGCATTTGAATCAGTTGTACAATTCAAGCTGGCGCGGCCCGCGCTTCCTTTGGCTGCAAACACGCCGTCGCCAATCGCCGCGGCAATTCAAAAATGTGCTTTCACTGCTCTCACCTATCGCCCGGATACCGCCACGTTGAGCAATAATGGCGCTTCCATGCATTGTCCCATTTGCATGGATAACTGGTCGGCGATTACCACTCGCATGGGAAAGGTATTGCCTCATCTGCATGCCGTCGATTTACTGCGCGACTCGCTCGAGCGCTGGCTGGATGGCGCGCCGGGCTACTCCAGCGGCGCCATGCGGCAACACGGCGAGTTTCATCAAACCGAAGACGAATACTTGCTCACCGGCGCGGCCTGTTTGTTGGGACTCGGTGAATATCTGCAACATTCGGGCACGCCTGCCTGGGTGCAGGAGCATCGTGACGCCATTTCCCAGCAATTGCAGCTCATGTGCGCGCGTGATCTCGATCACGACGGTTTGATCGAAAGCCGCTATCGCACCGGCGTGAGCGGCGCCGGCCAGTGGAGCACGTGTTGGTTCGATGTGATTTCTTTCGGTTGGAAAGACGCCTTTTCGAATGCGATTCTTTATCGCGCACTGATGGTGCTTGCTGAAGTTTTTCCCAAATTGCAAGCGGCAGAACTTGCGGAAGGGTTGGCCGTGTGGGCGCGTGACTTACGGAAGAATTATCATGCCACGTTTTTCAATCCCCAAACCGGATGGCTCGCCGGTTGGCGCTGCGCCGAAAATAAACTGCACGATTACGCTTTTCTTTTTGTCAACGGCGCGGCTGTGAGTTGCGGCTTGTTGGATTATGATGTAGCGCGTGCTATCATCGCCCGGTTGTGGCAGGAAACCAAAAGAGTTGGTATGCCTGATCCGCGGCTTGGTTTGCCGGGCAATCTCTGGCACATTCCCGATGCCGATCTTGCCGATATTATGCAGGGTTATCCTCTGGGCTATTATCAAAACGGCGGCCGCACGCATGCGCAGACGCGGCATTTCGTCAATGCGCTTTACTGGGTCGGAATGAAAGATGAAGCTGATGAGCTGCTGTCTCGCCTGTGTGAAGGCCTGGCGCGCGGCCTGGTCTTTGGCGGCAACAAAACTGGCGTGGATTGGCGATTTTGGGATGATCGCCCCTGCGGTTATGAAGGTTTGTTGACCGATCAATTCGGCGTGCTGGCAACGGCACTAGAGCGCTTTCGCGAGTTCTGATAAAATCGCCGGAGCACAAAATCTGCAATCATCATCAAATGAATAGGCTCAGAGAATCATGCAAAAATTTTACGCAACATTACTGACTTTTATCTTCTTGCTCAGCACGACTATTTTCGGCCAGCAGCCTGCTGTTGACTTCCGCTACAGCCCGGCAACTTATCTGGCTGCTCTCTGCTTTCCTGATGATTGGCAAAAAAGCTTGATCAACGAGAAAGGGGAGCTGGCCTATGATTTCGGGCCGGGCCCGTATGCGAAGCCGCTCACCACCATCCGCATCGGCATCAAGGAAAAAGAATTGGCTTTGACGAAGCAGTATTTTGAAAATCCCCGCATTCCCATTGCGGTGACAGAGTGGGCCGGGGATGGCCTCACCATGCGGCAGGAGGCTTTTGCGCTTCTGCCGAATCCGCGCATTGCTGCCACGCCCGTTTCTTCCGCGCGCGTGAAAAGATTGAATGGCTTGAATGGCGCCGTGGGATGGGCCGCGCCCGAAGGTGTTGCCGATCCTGCTTTTCGCAATGCCGCGTGGGGCGTGAATCGCCCAATTCAATATCGCGTGCAAATTCAACCGGGAAGCAAGAAACGCGTCGCGCTCGGCATTTGTGAGCCTTACAAGCCCAGAGCTGGCATGCGCATTCTGGAATTGCGCGTAGAAGGCGCAGCTTTTCAAACGGTCGATCCCATGGCTGAGGGACGCAGAAATCTCCCGCAGGTATTTTTATTTGAAGCGCACGATGAAAACACCGACGGTGAACTTGCGATAGAAGTGCATGCGGCGCTTGCGAGTCCCGATCCCAATGTTTTTCTCAATGCCTTTTGGATTTTTTCTGCGGACGCGGCGGTTTCTACCGAACAAATTGTGAGCGGCGAGCTTTCCGCGCAAGCGGAGGTGTATTATCCCTGTGGCCTGGAAAACGAATCACACGCGCCCACCACGAGAATCGACGCCTTGCGCGCGACAATAGCCGGCGAGAGCGTGACGCCGGTCATCAAAATTCAATCTTCGCGCGATTTTGATTTTGACAAGGACACGGGCTTGCTCAAGTGGAATGGCAAGCCGTATTTGCTTTCCTCACCGCGCGCGATTTCCGCAAACTCCAACAACGGCGAGTGGCTGCTCGAACTTCCTGCTGGCGCCCGCCAAGTTGAGGGGATCGTTTTGCACGGCAATGCCGTAACCAGCGGCCTCGTGGGCATGCCGGATTTGCAAGCAGAACGGCAGCGTGTGATAAATTTCTGGGAACAGGAAGCACATGTGCCGCAGGGGCGAATTCACGTTCCCGATCGCGGCATACAATATTTGCTCGAAGCCAGTGCGCGCAACATGTATCAAATCCGCGAGGCTGTGGATGGCCGTTTGCAGTTTCAACCCGGGCCGAGCGTCTATCGCGGCATGTGGTTACATGACATGGTTTATGCTGTCGAAGCGGCGGCGTTTTTGGGCGATCTTGCCGGCGCGCGTGCGGTAGTGGAAAACGTGTTACGTTTGCAACAGCCCGATGGCCAGATTCGCGTGATGGCGCCGCATGTCATGTATCGCGAGACACCGCTGTTGGTTTACCTGGTATGCCGCTATGCGCAACTGGCGAATGATCCTGCGTGGCTCAACGCGCGCTGGCAGAACGTCACGCGTGGACTGGCCTGGATCGATGCCACGCGCCGTCAAACACTGGCAGACTCAAACGCTTCCTTTTTTGGTTTGATGCCGCCGAGTTTTACCGATGGCGGCATTCCTGGCATCAATGCTGAATACAGCGGCGTATATTGGTCGTTGATTGCGCTGCGCCAGGCGCGCGAGGCGGCAGTTTGGCTGGGACATGCCAACGAAGCGCGGCAATGGCAAATATTGTTCGATGAGTTCATGGCTTCTTTTCAGCGCGCGTATGAACGCGACAAACGCCAGGATGCGCACGGTCACTGGTACTTGCCGATGCGCGTGGCCGACACTTCCAAAACCGAGGCGCCACAGCGCGGCCAATGGGCGCCGCTGGAAGCCATCTTTCGCGGCGGCTTTCTTGAAGCAAAAAATGAGCTGGTTACCGGCACACTCGCCGTGCTCGACGATAGCTTGAAGCAGGGGCTTACGGTCAACACCGGATGGTTAATGAATGGCGTCTGGCCATTCTTTGATGCCCTGCGCGGCATGGCGCATCTTTGGTACGGCAATCGCGAGCAAGCCGTTGCGGCATTGTACGCGATCGCCAATCATGCTTCGCCTTTGGGAACCTGGGTGGAAGAGCAACATCCACAAGGTATCGGCAATCGCACTGCCGGCGATGCTTCCAATGCCAGCGCCAGCGCTTTTTATATCGCCTTGCTGCGCCGTATGCTGGTGTCGGAGCAGGGCGATCAACTCTCATTGCTTGCCGGTGTGCCGGCAGCATGGCTGGCGCCCAATGTAAAAATCGAACTCAACCAGGCGCCCACAGAATTCGGCCTGCTCTCGTTGCGCGCGCAGATTGCCGAAGATGGCCGCACCGCCTCAATTTTCATTGCCCGGCTGCGCAACGCAATAGCTCATAATAAGATGCTGCTTCACCTGCGAGCCTTCCGGCAACAAGGTTATGTGATGAAAGACGGCAAAGCTCTGCCTGATTACGTGCAACTCGATCCCACACAAGATACTACCATCGAGCTTACTCTCAAGAATAGATAGGACAGGATCAACACATGCCTCTCGGCCAACTTGAAACGCGCTGGCGCACGCTGGATGAACAAATCAAATCCTGGTGGGACGCCGACATACGGCGGGCGCGTGAACCGGAATTGCGCGATCCGGTGCTGAATCAGATTTGGTATGTGGATGAAGAACATCGCCAACGCGAGCAGCAGGAGGGAGAGGATGATGTTCCGACACTGTTGTATCTGCCGTTTCCCTTCATCTCTCCCGGCGGCAGCGGCGCCGCATTTCCGGAAATGTATTGCTGGGATACGTATTTCATCAATCTCGGCTTGGCTGCGCACGGAAGGTTTGAAATCATTCGCAATCACATTCTCAATCAGCTTTTCATCATCGAGCGTTACGGCTATCTACTCACCGGCAATCGCGTTTATTATTTGAGCCGCTCGCAGACGCCGCTGCATGCCTTGAGTGTGAAGCGGTATTATGAGCATCACCGCGATCGCGATTTGCTGGCGCGCGCGTATCCGGTTATGAAACGGGAGTATTACGAGTATTGGTGCGCCCCACATCATCAAACGCCCATCGGATTGACCACCAATCGTGATCTTTCTGATCCGGCGTTGGGCAGCGATCATCTCGAAAAATTCGGTTTGAGCGCCACGCGTTTGCGGCCGGAGCTGGCCGCAGAGGCTGAAGTAACCGATTTCACTGCGATCTTTGCAGGCGATATCCGCCAGTGTGTGCCGCTGCAAACCAATTGCGCCTTAGTGCGCCATGCCAACACTCTGGCCTGGATGGCCGCTGAAATTGGCTGGCAGGAAGAGTCGCGCACATGGCAGGCGGAAGCCGAACGCCGCGCCGAGCTGATTCGGGCGCATTGTTGGGACGAAGGTCAAGGCTTCTTTTTCGAATATCAATTCGAACAGCAAAAGCAATTGCCCTTTTGGTCATTGGCGGCATATTGGACCATGTGGGCCGGTGTGGCAACAACGGCGCAAGCAGAACAACTCGTGCAACATCTGGCGCGCTTCGAACACGAACACGGCTTGACGCAAACCGATCAACCATATGCCAGTCCGCATCCGGAATTCAGCGCGCTGCAATTCAGTTATCCCAATGGCTGGCCGCCGTTTCAAATCATGGTGATTGATGCTTTGGAAGTATATGGCTATATTGAAATCGCGCAGCGCCTGGCGTGCAAGTTTCTCCGGCTGCAGCTCGATTGGTTTGATCGTACCGGCGTGCTTTGGGAAAAGTATAATGTCGTCGCCGGTAATCTTGAATGCCCGCGCGAGCGCTATCCTGTGGTGCCGCTGCATGGCTGGTCGTCCACGGCGGTGGCGTATTTGGGCAGAAAGTTATTTAAAGTAATCTGAGTATATTAATTCTGCTTGCTGAGATAAATGCGAAAAAATCGATCATCGTTTTAAAAAACTGCGAAGCGGTGGAATGTTTATAGTGAATTCCATCCCATCATCCCTTTAAACTCCGGAGGAGTGATATAGGGTGGCTCGCAACGCGCTCGAAAACGCACCGATTGCCTACTCGGCCAAATCCGGTGCAAAATTGATGGAGTATCAATATGGAAAAGCGTAGATCACCGATGACGCCGCGCCAGCGCATTCTCACCGCGATGCGCCGGCAAATGCCCGATCATGTGCCTGTCATGCCCGATATTTCCAATATGATTCCCTGCCGGCTGCTCGGCAAACCGTTTTGGCAGATTTATTTGCATGAAGATCCTCCGCTGGATGAAGCCTACCTCAACGCGGTAAAGTACTTCGGTATTGATGGCTGGTACCTCTACGATAATTTGACCATGTATGAAGTTCCGAAGTGGCATGAGCGTATGCTCGCCTCTTCTGATGACGAATTGCAGGTTGAGCGTTGGTTCGACACGCCGTTCGGCCGCCTGGAGGAAGTTGTTTGCTATCCGGTGGCAGATCCGCCGTGGCACATGAGCGCCATGATCAAGGACATTGCCCAAGATTTTCCCAAGCTGAAATGGTACATGACGCAGCGCCCGCTGGAAGATCCCTGCAAGAATCGCGTGAAGATCGGCGAACAGGGCATCTACGGTTTGGGCTTCGAGACGTTTATGGGCTTTTGGGTGTGGGTGCGCGAGGGCGGTTCCATGCAGGCTCTGCGCGATTTCTATGAACAGCCGGAGATGATGCTACAGGTATTGAAATTCTATTTAGACTATGTTGATGAAACCTTGCGCCGCGTGTTGCCCGAGGGCCCTGATGAGATATTAATCAACGGTTCGGCGTCATCGCTCAGTTTAAGCTCACCCGCCATCTACCGACAATACGATTTGCCCATCATTCAACGCATCTCTTCGCTTTGCAAAGAGGCCGGCGTCATTTGCCATCAACACACGTGTGGCCGATCTCGTCTCATCGTTGAAATCAATTATAATGAAACCGACATCAACGTGATGGAGCCTTTGGAGCGCTCGCCGGGCGGTGATGTCGATCTCGCCGAAGTCAAACAACGCTTCGGAGACAAGCTTTGCCTGAAAGGCAATGTCAATACGTTTGAAACCATGCTCAATGGCACGGTCGCGGACGTCACCCGTGAAGCCAAGGCGTGTATCGACGCCGCGGCAACAGGTGGAGGATTCATTCTTGCGACGGGCGATCAATGCGGACGCGACACGCCCGATGATAATATTTTTGCATTGGTGGAAGTGGCGAAAACCTACGGGCGGTATGCTGCTTAAATGGGCATATCATCTCTGTCAAACTTGTTGGGAGTCTTATGATGAACGCTGCAACTGAACTAAAAGCAATAGCTGATTTGCTGCAGCAGGGTAATACTGCTGCCGTTAAGGATCTTCTGCAGAGACTTCTTGATAATGGCGTCACGCCGCAGACGATTTTGAATGAAGGCTTGATTGCCGGCATGTCGGTGGTCGGAGAGAAAATGCGTTGTGGTGAAATGTATCTCCCTGAAGTGTTGCAATGCGCCAGTGTTATGAAGACCGCGATGGAAGTTCTCAAGCCGCATTTGGTTGATAGCGGCGTGCAGCCTGTGGCGCGCGTCGTGCTCGGCACGGTAAAAGGCGACATGCACGACATCGGCAAGAATCTTGTCGGCATCATGTTGCGCGGCGCCGGATACGAAGTGATCGACATCGGCATCAACATGCCGCCGGAACAATTTATCAACGCGATTGCGCAACATCAGCCACAGATTGTGGGCATGTCCGCCATGCTGACCACCACGATGTTGCATATGAAAAAGACCATCGAGGCGATCGCTGCTGCGCAGCAACGCGAACAGGTGAAGATCATTGTGGGCGGCGCGCCAGTCTCGCGCGGCTTCGCTGAAGAAATCGGCGCTGACGGCTACGCCAAAGATGCCGTGACGGCAGTTGAGGAAGTCCAAGCCTTGCTTGCACTGCCGGCGTGAGGAGGAAGAACATGACCTCACGCGAACGAGTGCTTGCCGTGCTCGCCGGCGAAAAACCGGATCGAGTTCCGTTCAATGTTTTTGCGGGTTGGAATCCCGAGGTGCGCCGCAAAGTCGAGGCGCGTTATGGCAGCATTGAGTCTTTCAATGAACGGCATCGCATTGACATTGTCACCGGCGTTCTACCGCGCTTTCCCTTTGGCGGCGCTGAAAATCATGCGCGCATTCTGGATTTGGATCAATATCTCGAGTTTGAGCCGGACGCGCCCGATTCTCCCGGCATACTCACAACGCCCTGCGATGAAGTTCTTTCGGTAACCGTGGCGCAGGCGCTGAAGTCTCACGATTCCGATAAAGCCGTTTTCTGCCACGCTTGGGGTGTGTTTGAGCTGTCACAATTCTTGTTCGAGAAGAACATGCTGCCCGGTACCGAGCAAGCCTTGCTCAACATGGCAATGGAGCCCGAGAAGACAAAGCGCATGTTTTTCAAACTCGCGGCCTGGACCGCGGATTGTGTGGAGACAGCGGTGAAGGCGGGTGTTGATGCCATCGAGCTTTCCGATGATTGGGGCCAGCAAAAGACCATGCTGTTTAGTCCGGAAATGTGGTGGGACATGGTTTATCCGGCGATGAAGATCATTCTGGATCGCGCCCATGAGCTGCACGTGCCGGTGTTGTTGCACAGTGATGGAGACGTGACGCAGATTCTGGACGGCATCCTCAAACTCGGCGTGTCCGGGCTTCATCCCGTGCAAGAGTCTGCGGGCATGTCGCCCAAGCATGTGCGTGAGTTTTTCGGCAAAAAAGTCTGCCTCATGGGCGGACTCGATACGATCACCGCACTGCCGGTGATGAATGCCGCGGAAATCCGCCGCGAAGTCGAGCGCGTTTTTGCGCTGCTCAAAAATGACGGCGGTTTCATCTTCGCGGGGTCACACATGTTTCAGGATGACACACCGCTCGAAGTGATTGCCGCGGCTTATGAGCGCGCCGAAGAATTGGCAGTGTATTCGTGAAAACTGCCCGGTTTTCTTTGTGCTGATTTTTTGCATCCTACAGAATCTTCTGTTTGTGTGAGCCTGTCATCCAAAAGGGAGCTTGTGAATTATCAGGTGCAGTATATGTACTTCACAAGATTCCATACGGAATGACACCCTCTTCATACAAACATTAACCTCTGTAACTCAAATAGAGCTTCTATGTACATCCTCAACAATTCCTCACTCAAGGTTCATATCCTTGATCCGCTTGCTGATCAAGCCCGACTCGGCTGGCGCTTTTGCAGCGGTGGATACATTTATCAGGTTGAAGATGCACGCCATGGATTTTTGCTCAGCGGCCCGGAGTTTCCTGCAAAATATCCCGCTGTCGTGAATGGTCAAGGATTGCCCGAGGTATTTCAATTCACGCTATATCAAGATGAGCTTGAAATTGAAGAAAAAAGGCTCATTATCGGTGTAGGACTTGTCGATAAGCGCGACACAACGCGGCCATACAACCTTTTCAACAATGCACAGGTTCTATCCTTTTGTCAATGGCAAGTTAGGCAAAGCGACACGTATCTGCGCTTTGAGACAACGCAGTCTTTCAAGCAATGGTCGTTTCGCTTGATTCGGGAAGTCGGTCTGCACGAACGCAGCCTGCATTCGCGCACGACGCTGCAAAATCTCGGCGAGGCGCCTGTGCCTTTTCGCTGGTTCGCGCATCCCTTTTTTCCTTTGACGCAGGATTATCGTTGCTGCCGCGTGTCCGGGCTTGCTTTTTTGCCGGAGAATCCGGGATTTAAATTGGACAATGAAGGATATATCGTCATGAACGCCGAGCACAATTGGCAGGAGGGATGCTTTCTCAAATTTGCGCATTTGAATGGCGCGCATCTGGAAGCCTGGCTGCGCCACGATCAACTCGGCGAGATTCACACGCGTTGCGATTTCCCGCTTGCGGATGTGGCGATTTGGGCGAACGACAGAACCTTTTCATTCGAGCCGTTTCATCAACACACCGTGCTGCCGCAGGGCGAAAAGCATTGGGAAATCTCCTACCACTTTTGAGGCCGCATGCTCGACTCCATCAAGCAACTCAACTATCTCGATTACATTGTCGTTGTACTTTACATGCTCATGCTCAGCGGCGTGGGCATCTATCTCACCAAATTCAACAAAACCGTCGATGACTTTTTCAAAGGCGGCGGCAAAACGCCGTGGTGGATTGCCGGCCTTTCCACTTTTGTTTCCGGGTTTACGGCGTTCATGTTCGTGGCAGCGGCCGGGCATACTTACAAAAACGGCCTCTCGGCGATATTGCTTTTTACCTCGGCGTGCTGGGGCTATGCGCTGGGATATTTTATCTACGCCATTAAATGGCGGCGCGCCCGGCTGTCCTCGCCCATGGAGTTTTTGACCAAGCGCTTTTCTCAGGCGACGACGTATTGGTACACTTTGCTCTCGATCCCGCCGGCGATTTTGGGAATGGGATTGGGCATCTACACCTTGTGCATCTTTCTTTCAACCGCGCTCGGCCTGGGCAATTGGCAGCTCAACACCGGCTTGGTTACGCTGAGCGGCCTGGAAGTGACGATGCTGGTCACCGGCGTGGTTTTGTTGATCTACAACAGCGCCGGCGGCCTGTGGGGCGTGATGATTACCGATGTCATGCAATTTCTCGTGATCATCATCATGACGCTGATGATCTTTCCGCTGGCGTTCATGGCGCTCGGCAACGGCGAGGGTTTCGTGGCAGGAGTGCAAAGGCTCCTGACCGAAGCGCCGGAGGGTTATTTCAGTTTGGCGGATTTGGCGCGCCGGCCTGGATTTTATCTGGCATATCTCGTGAATATTTTCATCGGCTATAATGCCGCCTGGTTCATCGGACAGCGCTATGAAAGTGTTCCCTCCGAGCGCGATGCGCGCAAAATGGCGTTGCTGTGCAGCGCGCTCAGCTTTCTCCTGCCGCTGTTGTGGATCGCGCCGGCCATGGCTGCCCGTGTGCTGCTACCCTCGATGAAAGAGCTTTGGCCGCAACTTGCCGAACCGGCGGAAGCTTCGTTCGTTACGCTCTCGCTTATGTTGCTGCCCAACGGCATGATCGGCGTCACCATGTCGGCGCTGCTGGCCGCGACGACCAGCGCGGTCGATACCGGGTTGAATTATCTCGCCTCGATTCTGGTGCGCGATGTTTATCTGCGCCTCAAGAAAAATTTCAGCCGGCCGGAGCCTTCGCACAATCAGCAACTGCGCATGGGGCGTGTGATCGTGCTGGTGCTTGGCGCCATGGCCATTGCGTCGGCATTGATCGTGCAAAGAGCCAAGGGGGTTTTTGAATTTGCGTTAATGTATTATTCCTGGTTCACGCCTTCCATGCTCACACCGGTGATGCTGGGATTCATTTATACCAAGACGCCCTCCTGGTCCGCCATCGTCTCGGCGCTCACCGGGTTGTTGTTGGTGCTGGCATGCAACGTCGTCTTCGATTTTTCCACGCATCAATACGAAGCGAATATTTTTGTCGGCGTATTCGCCAGCGCGTTGATTTTTTTCCTTTCTTCGTTTTGGCGGGAACGCGACCCGCAGGCCGTCACGCGCATCAAGGATTTTGCGCAACAGTTGCAGACACCGGCCCTGGCCACGGAGCGGGGTTGGGACCCGAATACCATGCAATCTTACAAAGTGATTGGGGTGTTGACTGCGGCGGTTGGGATTGTGCTGATCCTGCTCACGTTTGTGCCGGCTTCCAGCGCAGCGCTTTGGCTGAATGCGATTGCCGGGTTCAGTTCGCTGGCAGTGGGACTCTTGATGGTGTGGTTTTTTAAGAGGAAAACAGGTTAAAAACCATCACCGCCCGGGCGGTTTGTAATGAAGGAAGAAGCTGCTTATTGAGCTTGTTGCGCTCTATGACTAACCGCCCGGGCGGTTAAAATATCAACCAGGAAATGGGCTATGCCTCGTCCCGTTCGCATCAGCACGATTCAATTGGTAACAGAAATTACCGGGCGTTCGTTTGCCGATAAACAAGCCAACAATCGTAAGCACATTAAGGCCATGTTAAAAATCGCCGGTGAACGCGCTTCTGATCTGGTCTTGTTCGGAGAATATGCCAATTTGCATCATCGCACGTGGTCGAGCAATCTGCGCGAGTATGTTCCGGAACCCATTCCGGGAACATTCACGCGCATGATCGCGCGTTATGCGAAGAAGTATCGCATGAACATTGTGATGCCGATGTTTGGCGAGTTCAACGGCATTTTGTCGAGTCATGCCGTTATCTGCGATCGCCAGGGCAGGATGGTCGGCTGTTATCAGAAAACGCATCCCACCATGCCTGAGCAAGAACTCGGCATAAAAGCGGGAAATGATCTGGCGGTTTATGATTTGGATTTTGGCAAGATTGGCGTCATGACGTGCATGGATATCGAGTATCCCGAAGTCGCTCAGATTCTCATGCTCAATGGCGCGGAGCTTCTTTTATTTCCTCACGTGCAGGCGGGTTGGGGAGAAGTGGATTGGGAAATCCGCTATCGCGCGCGCGCCATCGATACAGGATTGTATGTTGTTTCCGCATGTTATGGTTATCCAGAAGGCGAATGGAAACCCGGCATGATGATCGGCCGCAGCGGCATCGTCGGGCCGGATGGCTTGATTCTCGCGGACATGGGGCGCGGCATCGGCGTTTTGACGCATGAGATCGATTTATCACAAAAGCGTGTGACGCAATTCTTTTTCGAAGAGAAGTATGAGCGCACGCTGGCGGTGATCGCCTCGCGCCGGCCGGAGATTTATGGGGAGTTGGTTGAGTGCGCTTCTAAAGAAAAGGCTTTGCAGAAAATTGAGAGCAACAGGAAGAAACTGAAAGTGAAATCCTGACTGTTTCATTCCCAACCATATAAAAGATGAACCGCGATCGCATCGTGGCCGCTTTCAAGAAGAGTTTTCCCAAGTGGGAGGAAATGATTGGGAACAGTTTTTTGTCGGAGGAGAACAAAGCCGCTTATTGGGGTTTGGTTAGTCAGAGGCGAGAGATTTTGAGCTTTTGATGAAGAATTCGACAATTGTTTCGTCAGAAAATTTTCAGT
>SZPB01000006.1 GCA_030263535.1 Cytophagia bacterium CHB2 | reverse complement strand
TAACGCTCCGCAAAAGCCTGCCAGGTCATGATGCCCGGGGCAAAAAACGCCTCGAATTTAATGATCTGTTGCGAAGCCGGGATGGATTTAAAGCGCCGGGACAACATTCGTATCGGTTTCAAGACGCGAATATAAAGCGGCCATTTGGCTACAACCTGCCAGCCCATTTTGAGATAACCCGGGAGGCTCTGCGCATTTGGCGTGTTGAAAATCAAATCCACGCCCTCTTGCTTCAAATCCTCAACGGCTTGCCGTGTTAACTTGGAAAAAATGCCCAGCCGTTGATACGCCGGATGCGTGGCCGTGTCTACCGCTCGAACTGCACGCAACATTTGCCCGTCCTTCGTGCAGAATTGCCACCGCATCAACACCCGCAGCCCGACGGCCAGTGCTTGGGTTTCATCGCTGGCATACAAGCCATAAGAGGAGCCGAAATGATTGTCCTCATGCTTCCAGCGCCAAAAGGCCTCGGTTTTGCGCACCGCTCCCTCATTGCCGAGCGTAACTTTCACCAGCTTCAACACCTCTGGGATCGCTTTGGCGTTGTACCGGCAGATGCGGAGATCTGTTTGTTCCGGGGGGCTGGCGTTTCGCTCAACGGGAGTCTCTGCTGTGCTTTTAGACATGAACGAAAAATATTAGGATGAGAATTGCTTTAATCGAATTTTTTGTTATATTCGCAACATGATTCAGAACCATGAAAACAAAAATCATAACCTCTGAAGCCCAGGCAGACTCAAATGAGTAAGACTAACGAGGTACTTCTTGCAGAGATTACGCATCGGCTTGTAAATGAGCTGCATCCCGACAAAATTTTGCTCTTTGGATCGCAGGTGTGGGGACAACCTGGAGAAGACAGTGATATCGATCTGCTCGTGATTGTACCCCAAAGCAATGAAACACCCACCAAGCGGGCGACTCGTGCTTATCGTTCCCTGCGAGGTGTACCTGCCCCCATCGATATTCTCGTGCATACGCGCGCCGAGATCGAGCGTGGGCAACGCGTTTATGCCTCTCTCATAAGCGAAGTGATGGAAAGAGGGCGAGTGCTGTATGGATGAAGCAAAGCGAGAACTGGTCAATGCCTGGCTGGTCAAGGCGCAAAATGATCTGGCGACCGCGCGGAAGCTTGTTCGTGAGCCTGAAATCATCCTGGACACGGCCATCTATCACTGCCAACAAGCTGCCGAAAAAGCTATCAAAGCGTTCCTTGTCTTTCATGACCAGAGATTTGAGAAAACCCACGACTTGAGACTTCTTATCGAATTAGCCCTGCGCTATAACGAGCGGCTCTCAGATTTGCAGAGTACGGCTGAATTGCTCACTCCCTATGCGACAACCTATCGCTATCCAGGCGATGTTCTTCATCCAAGCCAGGAGGAATTTGATGAAGCGCTGAGTTCAGCCGAGAGCATCTATGCGTTTATCCTATCCATATTGCCTCCCTCTGTTCATCCGTGAACATATATTCTCGTCCCTTCTTTTCGCCCTCTCACCCCATCTCCCGTTCTTCTTTTCTCAGCCAAAACTTCCCAATAAAGCGCCTCGATAAACTTCACCCGATGCTTGATGTGAAAATTCTCCTCCACCTTGACCGCTCCTCGCTCACCCATACGGAGGCGCAGTTGAGGATCACCCAAAAGTTTGGTCGCATAACCTGCCAACTCATCCACCGCACCGACGAGGGTTAGAAAACCCTCGTCTCCATTCTTCACCAATTCTGGAATGCCGCCGACTGAGGTAGCAACCACCGGTTTAGCCAAAGCCATCGCTTCCAATAGAGCCATCGGCAGGCCTTCAAATTCCGAGGTCATCAAAAAGACATCCATCAACGCCATGACTCGCCTTCCATCCCGACGAAAGCCTGGCATCACGACGCGATCTTCTATCCCCAATTCGCTGATCTTCGACCGCAGCATCGCTTCTTCCGGTCCATGTCCGACGAGAAGGAAAGTAACGTTACCTTGCTGTTGCACAATTCGACTGGCAACTTCGAGCCAATCTTGCAGGCGTTTCTGGCGGCGAAATACCGCCACCGTTCCGACGACCAGATTATTTTTTGGAATACCAAATTCTTCGCGCAAGCCATTGACATTGCCGGCCTCGGCTCTGACTTGTTCGACCGGCACGCCGTTGAGCAAAGTTTTCACCGTCGTCTTTTTTTCCAAACCACAACGCTTGATGGAGGCGGCGACTTCCTCGGACACCGCCAACACGCAATCATTCCAACCAAAGGTCAGCGCGTTGGCGCGCCGGGTAACAGGATGATATCGCTCCTGGAGATTATGCTCCGTGTAAATCACCGGTATTCCAAATCTGCGGCCCATGAGACGGGCCAGAATTCCGGTCACTGGCAAATCAGCGTGGATCAAGTCAAATCTGCGGTCTCGCATTAGCTTTTGCAAGCGCCGCTGCATTAAAGGGAAATGCCAGGTCTTCTGCATGCCCAGACAATGGACCGGAAAGCTTGCTTTTGTAATAGTAGGAACTAAAAAATCTTTCCACGGCAACATGTAAGCAAACTCGTAATCAAACTGCTCTCGGTTTAGATACGGCAGGGAGTCCACAATCAAACGCTCGGCGCCGCCGAGACCGAGGCCTTTGATCAGGATGAGAATCTTGGAATGTTCGTTTTGTAGCTTTAGCGCTTTCACTTCAGAGCGACAACTTGATGATAAAGTTCGATCATGCGGGAAGCGCTTTGTTGCAAAGTAAAACGGGTTTCAAAAATCTTTCTGCTATGCCTGCCATAAGCGAGCGCTTTGCCGCGATCAGCAAGCAGCTTTGCTATTGCCTCTGCCAATCCCGAAGATGAGGCCGGTGGAACTAAAACCGCGTTGCGATTTTCTTCGACAACCTCCCGAACCGGAGCGATGTCGGAGGCGACAATGGGTAAACCAAGGGCCATAGCCTCGAGCACAGCGCCGGGGAGTCCTTCATACAGGGAAGGAAAAACAAAAAGATCGGCGGCAGCGAGAATTTCTGCAACATCCTGGCGGTGACCGAGGAACCGCACTTGACCGTTAAGACCCAAGTGGTTTTTAAGATTTTCCAACTCGCTCGTCAAATTGCCGTGGCGGCCGGCGACTAAGAGCACGAGACGAGGATGCGCGGAAGAAAGCGCGGCGAAAGCCTCGAGCAGGTATTTCTGTCCCTTTTGATATTCATGGCTTCCGACATTGACGATAACCTCGTCTTGCTCGGCAAGCTGAAGCCGTTGCCGGGCTTGCAAGCGTCGCTCAGCATCGGGCAAACCAAGACGATTCGGATCACGCCCACGTTCAACAACGGTGATACGTTCCGGTGAAAGCCTTAATGATGAGACCGCCGCATCTTTAGCAGCCTGTGAAACTGCATGAAAATGTGTTGTCAGCAAATGACTCGTCAGAGCATCCGCCAATTGCACCAATCGAAACTTCAGGACATTGATTCTCGGGTCCTGAAAGCGCACCGGCAAATAAGGGGTATTGACCAAACTGCTGATAACGACGGCGGGACTTCCCATAGCTGCCAAGCGACCGGCAAGATTTGCATCCGAAAGCATCGTATGGACAATATCTGGCCGCTCGCCTTTGATTAGTTGACGCAGTTGTCGAGCCCAGATAAACAATCCCTTGCCTTTAAGGAAACGCACGTCGATGCCCTGGCGGATAATTTCGCTTTCCACCCCTTCTCGATGATAAAAGCAGGCAATGATCGGCATGAAACCCGCCTGAATCAGAAACGGCAACAGCTCAGCCAGCGACCGCTCCGTACCGCCGCCGCCCAGGCTGTCGATCACAAATAGGATTTTAAGTCGTTTCACCGGTCACGCCAATTCACGATGCAATGCGCCAATGGTCGGGGCGAGTCGGTGGCGAAATGCCAGGACCTGTTGATAAAATTCGACGTAATCGCCGGTAATTTTATCGATCGTGAAGTTCGCCCCAACCCAATTTTTTGCCCGTGCTCCCAGTTTGTGTCTTCTGGCTGAATCATGCAGCAAGTCGCAAACGACTTCGGCCAATCTCTGCTCATCCTGCCGATCAACCAGAATTCCGGTGTCTCCGTCCAAAACACACTCCGGAACCCCGCCGACCCGCGTAGCCACCACCGCAAGACCCAATAAGCCGGCTTCCAAAATTACGCCGGGGATTCCCTCCGTATCGCTGGTGAGCACAAAAAGATCGGCGGCATTGAGATAGTCCGCCACGTTGCTTTGTACGCCCAAAAACCGTACGCTCTCTGCGATGCCAAGAGAATGTGCTTGCTGCCGTAAAGTAGATTGCAGTGGACCAGACCCAATCAACCAAAGGTGAAGTTTTGGCATTTGCAAGCGCACCTGTTGTGTCAGGCGCAAAAGGCGGTCTAATCGTTTTTCGGGGGCCAGGCTGCCGACAAAGATCAGCACCGGCGCATCATTAGGAGTTTTTGTTTGACGGCGCACGGTATCACGCGATATTGTTGGGACCAGGCTCGCCGGATCGACGGCGCGTGGAATATTCTTGATGGGAACCGAAATCCCATAGAAGTCTTTGACGGCTTGCAACGTTTTACGGCTCACCCCTACCACACCGTGCAATCTGGGCATGACCAGCTTCTGATAAAACATCCGGTAATGCCAACCGTGAAGCCAATCACTGGGATTGCCAATATTGCGATAAATCAAAGCCCAGGAAGCGTCACGGCATGAGTAGCTGGCAAATGCGCCATATTTTACCGTCCGTGCGCCGTTGACCTGCACCACGTCGGGCTTGAATTCGTCGATGGCATGCAAGAGCCGGCGCAGCAAAAAGGGATTGATGCCGGGAAATTTTTCAAATGGGTGGTTCGGTTTGCCGTTCAGCAAGCGATCACTATGAGCCAACGGTAGAGCGCAGGTCTCTTCATGCGGATATAAATAGACGAGACGCGTCTCATGTCCCTGCCGTTTTAGTTCTTGGCTAAGCTGAAAGGCAAAAACTTCCGCGCCGCGGCGTTGAGGTTTTTGGACGACTTGGAGAATGCGCAAGGGAGATACGTGAAGCGTAAGGCGTAAAGCGTAATGCGTGATGCGTAAGGTTATAATGTCATCGTGAAACGATCTTGTTAATATCAAGCACAGTGCTTGGCCTAAACAGGATTCTTCCAGAATGACATGTTACTTGGAAGCTTTTGTAATTCTGCCATCCAAGAAAGGTTTCAATTCCACTAAGGATTCCAGCGTAAGATCGGGAGCATGCGCAGGTGTTGGCGGCTCCAGTGCGGTGTAAAGGCCTTCCGGCAGTTTGACCCAAATCGTGAACATGCCGAGCTCCCTCGCGCCGAGAAAATCTTTGGTTGGATTATCGCCGACGTAGATCGAGGCGCCGGCCTCCGTCCGCAGACGCGCCAGGATTTCTGCAAAAGGCTTGACAGCAGGCTTCCAGGCGTCGCGCCCCCATTCATCCGAAAAGACGACGGCATCGAAATAATGCGTCAGGCGTAAAGCGTAAAGTTTGCGTTGCTGCACTTCAAGGTAGCCATCACTGAGAAGACCCAACTGGTAAGTATTTTTCAGCGACGAAAGCAAAGCAGCCACTTCGGGCAACGGCGCTAAATTGGGTTCGTGATTTCTGTAGACCTGAACTAATTCCGGAATAATACGGTTCGCTTCGAGGTGGTGCGAGGCGAGCCAGAGATCAAACGTTTTGCCACGCACGCCCTGATCGAATAACCTTTCTAATTCGGCGAAACCTGGCGCGGCGGGAATGCCAAGGCGGGTTTCCGCCCAAATCGCGACGCTGCGAAATCCGCTCAAAACATAGTCGCGCTCCGGATAGAGGGTGTCATCGAGATCAAAGATGACGGCTTGCCATTTTCTCAACGTGCGTCTCAGATAAAAAGAAAGAATCGTCAAACCGGGTCAAATAGAGGCCGTGTTGGTAACTTCCCAAAGGCGGAATCTTCAGGGGAATTCCGGCAAATTTTGCCAAGAACCACTTCGGCCAATCTGCTCCGGCAGCGATGCCCAAAGGCGCGCCACCACCGACGCGGGCATTGATTTCAGTAAAATAAGGGATGCCGTCTTTCAAGATGCATTGCACCGTAATCGGACCGATGGCGTGTAAAGCTTGCACAATCGTGATGCACGCCTCGGTCACCTTGGGATCGTAAACGGTGACGCCTTTGGCCACCTCGCCCCAGCGCACTTCGAGGCGTCGCCGTGACACAACGGAAATGATTTCACCATTCAGATCGCAAACGACGTCATTGGTGATTTCCGCCCCTGTGAGATATTCTTGGATGATCGGATCAGGCACATAGTCCAGGAAAAATTTCAGCTCTCTCTCATTTTTCACTTTGTAGGCGTGATTGGAGGCGCTACCGCTTCGCGGCTTGATGAACAGGGGATAATCGACTTCGATGGCGTGCGCTTGCTCAGGCAACCATGATCTGGGTGTGGCCAAATTTAAATTCCGGAAAAAACGCCCGGTTTGCCATTTGTCTGTGGTGATCGTTGCCGCTTCTGCGGGGACAACCACGGCTTGAGCGCCGATCCCGGCAAGCTGTTCTCGATGTTTGGCCAGAAAGGGAATGTCGGGATCAATCAGCGGAAAAATCAGACCCACTTTTTCATGCTGACAAATTTGGACAAGCGTTTTCAGGTAATCCGGATGGCTGAGGCGCGGAACGATATAAGAGCAGTCGGCGACGTTTAGGGCCGGCGCTATTGGGTCGATATCTAATCCGATAATATGCCCTTCCAGCTCCAGAGCTTGATAAGCGCTTTTGAACGCTCGAAGCAGCTCGACTCGGCGTCCCACGCTCGTGAAAAGAAGATTGATTGAATGTCTCACGGTTGACTGCAAGAAATCATCCCTATTTTTATGGCGCCTAAAGTTATGTCGTAGCCTTTTTGGGCTTGGGCAGAACCGTGCGTCCCATGCGGCCAAGATAGCCATCCACGACGCCGCGCAATTGATAGCCAGTGAATGCCGCACCGTATTTGGGGCCACGTTTCCAAGACATCAAAATTCTGCCCATGGCCTTGAGGGTCTCGCGCCGGGCCAGGTCGGATCTCTTGAAGATTTGTGTCATCATAAAAATATATGAGCGCGTCGTGTAGTAATTCCGCCAGATGCTGTCATAAGTGCGGGAAGGAAGAAGCGACTGCTTTAATTCCAGATTGAGTCGCCCGGCACGGGCTCGATGCTCATGCATCAATTTTCCGTCAACGAGCAAACGGTAGCCGGCCCGGCGTATTCTGAGACAATATTCCAAATCTGGATAACCAAAAAAGAGTTTGCCATTGGGCAACCCGACCGACTCAACCACTTTCCGATTCAATGTAAAGCTATGTCCTTGTCCAATGAAATCGACATAAAGTATATCTTTCAGCATTTCATCGGACAAACGTCGCGCTTCTCCTTTTTTCCAATCCCAAAGCGCTCCAACAGCGCCTACGGCAGCGACATCATCGGAGATACTACCCAGCTTCAAGAGTCGCTCCAGGGTATCTGAGGTGATTGGCGGATTGTCATCATCGCCGCAATAGATCCAGTCATAACCATGCTCATACAGCCACTTCACACCATAAGCAAAGCCCCCGGCTGATCCGAGGTTCGAACCGGTAAGCTCGTGTATGACTTTCGCTTGGGGAAAACCTTTTAATACTGATTTTGTTCCCTCGGGATCCCCATTGTCGACGATCAAAATTATATCAGGCGGCCGCGTTTGTTCCAAAAAGCATTTAATGCTTTCCTGCAAAATCGTAGGGCGATTATAAGTAACGACAAAAGCTCCAAATTTCATCTTTAAAAACCACAATTCTCTAAAAGTCTTTTCGCTCGAATTTCCCAAGTATAGTCTCGCACGTCGGTGTGAGCTTGACGGCCAAGGTCTTCTGCCAGTGTGCTATCTTGTTGCAAGCGTCGCAGGGACTCAATCCACTTCTCGGGTTGATCATAAGGCAACAGGAACGCATTTATGCCATCTTTTAGAACTTCCTGTAGGACGGGAAGAGTCGAAGCCAAAATTGGACGACCTGCGGCCATGTATTCGAACATCTTCATTGGGGAACAAAAGGATGAAGTATCACCACCACTAGCCAACGTAACTTTATTAGCATAAGGCATGAGGAGGGCATCTGCTGCTTGAAGATAAGTGAAAACCTGTGCAGGGGACTTAAAACCGGCTAAATGAAAATTATTCAGATGACTTGTCTGTTGACGATAATGCGTAATATCGGAATCCCGACCTCCTACAATCAAAAACAAGTGATCGGGCATGTGTTGGGCCAGTTCAATGATAAGCTCAATGCCACGCCCAGGATAAAGATGCCCCGTATAAACAACTATCCTACGTTGTTCCTGTGCCATACCAATTTCTGATCGCGCTTCCTTTGGCGACTTTTGCCGGCACAGCAAAGCAGTATCAATGCCATCAGGCGCAACCAATAATCGCGTGTTTTCGGGCAAAAGCTGCTTTACATGGTTTGCCAAAGCATTGGTCAAGACAACAAGAGCCAGCAGATTCTGGTTCGTTACAACCTCTTTAAACAGTTTCACTTGACGATGATTCTCAGAAGGGGCGTTGTGAATCTCGAAAATGGTCGGCAAGCGAAACAAGTTAGTCGTTCCCCAGGCAGGCGCCACACTACGCGAATGGACAAGATCCGGCTGGGTAGATAATGCTGCCAATGGTAAGAACGTCCCAAAAGTCATCATATCAGGGCACCAACGAGGCAGAGGTATTTTGCGGATGTCAAACGGGTGGCGCACGCCATAGAAAGAGAATACATCTGCGTTCCCCAAGTCGACCGAGATTGGATGGTTCGGCACCAGAAGGGTGACTTTGTGGCCCAAGCTTGCATACGCCTGGCACATCTGCATCACATAGATGCTTTCGGCTCTGGTTGACGGGATAGCCGTCTTAGAGATATAGCAAATATTCATACTATTTTCAGAACGGAGATGAATAATCAAGATTGGGAGAGTCGTCTCTCGAAGGTATTCAAAAGTAACGAGAGATTGCTTTGAATACTATAGTGCTTTTCAACACGCTTTCGGCCATTGATTCCCATCCTTGTTCTCAAAGTTTTGTTTTCAACAAGCTCGCTAAACCGGGCCAACCACTGTTCAGGAGTCGCTGCAAAATAGCCTGTAATGCCGTGTTCAATCACTTCACACGCCGCTCCAACAGGCGAAGCTATAACTGGCAAACCAGTTGCCATATATTGAATTGCCTTGAATCCACATCGTCCTCGGGCACGCTCATCTTCAACCAAAGGCATAATACCAATATCGAGCCGTCGAAGCGCTTCATTTTCAGTTTCAGCCGACCACGGTTCAAAATCGAAATTTAAATCACCCAACGATGGCCGGCAACTGCTGATCACCCTTAGTTTCGGGCCATGGCTTTTGTAGAGCTGAACGAGAGCTGAAACGACCTGTGTCAAGTCGGGCAAATTTCCTTGTGAACCAATCCAACCGATTGTTAACGAATCATCAGAATTGGTTGTTGGGACTGGCTCATAATCATTTAGATCAACGGAAGTCGGAATGACGGTAACATCGCAATTTACACATTGTTTTCTAACCCATTCTGCCAAATAATGGCTGCCAGTGATGGCGAAGCGAGACCGGTTAATCGCATATCGCAAACGGGCACCAAATTCATGGGAAACCTTCTGAGCACGCGGGCCAGATTTGCCAGGCGGAAGGGCCCAAACCGCGTCATCAAAATCAACAACGAGGCGGGGATTGACAGCGTGAAGAAGATCAATCAACCTATTCGCTTGATTGGGTTTTTGCAGCAAGACCACATCCGCCCAGGCAGCCAATGAAATAGCTTTCATCACATATTGAGATCTTAACAGCAAAGATGGATTCTGATCTCGTGCAAGAATTCGTGTTTCGACGCCCACCTTCTGGAGATGTTTGGTGTATTGAAAGGCGCGAAGGCGGCTGCTGCCGTTTAACTCTGAGCCTCGCGTGAGAATACCAAGCTTCATTTTCGAGGTATTAAACGACGTAATGCCCATCTCTTCCATTGTGGCTCATGCAGATCGTAGTAAACTTTTAGAGCCTCCCATAGCCAGGATTCTTTTAATGTCCCGTCCACTTGTTCTAAGCTTGCGCTTCCATAGTGCGTCACCGAGACATTGAAAAGTACATGAACTTCAAGATCAGCATTCCATATCCTCCTACAGAGATCAAGATCGTTACCCAAAATAGGAAATCGTTCATCGAACAACACGCCAATTTTTTCAATGGTTGCACGTCTCATCATCATGCATGCGCCAGCCGCCTGGTCGATGATCTTGACGTCTTTACGGGACATATCCTGCAGGCGGTAATGACGATGAAATCTGTTTCGCAACAGCCAGCGGTCAATATGTTTGCCAACCCGGGCCCATTCAAAAAATATGATCGGTATGGTAGGAAATCGTCGGTGAATAGATTGCGACTTTCCATTCGAACCCACAAGATTGCAAGACACCAGCCCCACCCGGCCATGTGCCAGCAAGTATTCGAGCATGGCCGCTAAGGTCGCGCGGTTGAGCACGATATCAGGGTTGACGATGGCAATGATATTTCCACTGGCTGCAGCCAATGCTTGATTATTGCCGGCGGCAAAGCCTAAATTTTCTGTATTGGCCATCAGGCGAACACGCGGCTCATGCGAGAACTCCTCCTGCACCATCGCGGCACTGCCGTCGGTGGAGGCATTGTCCACCACAATGACTTCGCCGTTCATGCCAGTCAGTGAGTCCAACGCCGAATGAATGCACAGTCGAAGCAAGTCCCGTGTATTCCAGGAGACCACAATTATAGATAGCGTGGGGTCGTAATTCATGTTCTGCGGACGCAAATTCAACCTTGCATGACATTCAAAGAATTACGCCAATAGCGGCCCAACACCAACCTATAAAAACGCCATAACTGTTGGCTATACATTCTGAGCCCCACGAGCCGCAGATGGCGTTTCAAGATCGAGACCCGCAACCGCTGTTTAATAAGCGGGTCAAGCTTTTTGGTCATGTTTTCCCCGTGACGGCGATACCACACCAGTGGTTTATTCAAAAGTACGCCGTAGAATCCATTTTCTGCCAGGGTTAGGTAGAAATCCCAATCTTCCCAACTCGTCCGGTTTTTCTCATCATAAGGATAGTGACGGACGAGATCAGTCTTGAGAAGCGAACAGGCGTCAATGTAATTGCCTCGTTTCAAACGGGCAGGATCATAAGCCGGATGGTCAGTTACATAGTTCAGATCACCGAAGTGGCGCAACTGCGTATAAACAAATGCTGCATTCGGATGGACGGCGAACATACCAAGACATTCTTGAACAAATGTAGGCTCAAGGCGGTTATCCGCATCAAGGAAAACAACGTATTCGCCATGACAGAGGCGTGCCCCATAGTTTCGAGCTTGCGAGAGGCCACCGTTCGGCTTACGGTGATAACTCACTCGCCCCTTATAGCCCGCTGCCACCCCTGGTGTGTTATCCGTTGATCCATCGTCTACAACCAAAATCTCCACATTGGCGTAAGTCTGATGAAGCGCACTTTCAATGGCTTCCGGCAAGAAATGGGCATAGTTATAACAGGGTATAACGATGGAAACCAAAGGAGCTTTATTCATCAACTCAACAATTTTCTCGGCAAATGCGCCAATCGTTTTAGCGAAGCAATATTTATGGACTGTTGCCATTGCCGCACAAACGGCTCCATGAGAGAAGAATTGTAAATCTTCTCTTTGCGATATCGGTGCCTTTCCATGGCCGACTCGTACGCGGCGACGTGCTCCGCCACAATCTTTTCCGCCGCAAATTCTCGTTGGATCGTTGCTCGTCCTTGTTTGCCCAGTCGTTCTCGCAGAACACCATCTTGGAGAATTTCAATGGCATTTGCCAATGCCCTGGCATCTCTGGAGGGAACGACGATGCCGTTTTCCATATTTTTGCAGAGATAGCTGGCACCGGCGCCGGTCGAAATGATCAATGGTGTACCCAGTGACAAGGCCTCAATAGCGGTGAAATTGAACGTATCCCATCGCGACGGCACGATAGCAAAGTCTGCTTCCAACTGCGCACGCCGGGTTTCCTCGGGTGGCAAAAACTCTTCCCACAGAAAATGCTTTCCCCACAGTGACGGATAGCGTTCCTGTAAATACGCTTTTACGGATTTGACCGATTCTAAAGGCGCCGCCTGATCACTTCCTATCCAGCGGATTTTGACATTATTTCCTCTTTGCACGCAAAGATTTAGCGCTTCAACCAGCTCAAAGATGCCTTTCCAATTATTCATTCTGCCCACAACAATGCCGGTATTGTTCGTATCATAAGATTTCTTAAGTATGCGAGGGTCAGCAAACTTATAAGGCGCGGTAATGAAGCGCGGTTTACGGCCGATGAAACGCTCCCAGTCCTCTGCATTAAGCGGGCTATAACATCCGACTTCGTCGGCCAATCCGATACTCATCACTTCCAGTGAATTGATGAGTTTTTGCCTTGGCGTTTCACCTTTTTGAGTATGAAACTTCACCTGTCCATTTGAACCATGGCACATCACCAAGGTTGGCGGCAACTCATTTTCAATCAAAAACGGCGCTGCCCCATCAAATTCAACAGTTTCTACAACGTCAATATCCATTTTTGTAGCGTTGGCGAATAGCCAGTCACGCATGGCCAGACCATCGGCGATGGAGCGCGCCGCGCTATCCATTCCCACCTCAAATCTCCGTCGAAGCCGGCGAAAGAGCTTCTCGCTCGGGTGGCTTAGCCTGATAACCCTTACGCCCGGATAAGTCCACAGCGACTCTTTACCTTCTTTACCAACCGTCAGAACCGTTACTTCATGCCCATGGTCGGCAAGCAGTTGCGCTAAATGAACGTAATAGGAGGCTATGCCGCCATTTGTTATCGGTGGAAACTCTCGTGTTGCCAGGCAAATGTGCATCTTCTTTATAGCGTTTCCCACTCCTCTGGGATGCGCTCTTTATGATTGTACTTCGCTTGCCAAGCCCATTGTTTGGGCGCAATAATGGTTTTTCCAGGCTGCGAGCACAGCCATGCGCCCCACCAACTAAATGTGCTGTTGGCAATGATATGGTGTTTACACTGACTTATCAGCCAAAGATCCTCGTAATCTCTATCAACGCCGTTATGGGTCACAAAGGTTGTGGGGTCATTGATCGTTAAATTCACCCGAGTCCATGCCGGGTCATCTGAAAAGACAAAAAAATGTGGGTTTTCAACGCGGCTTTTGATTTTCGCAATGGCGTTTTGGTAATATTCCAAAGGGCAATTGTAGTATATATCCGGATTGGCGGCGTAATCTCCCCGACGCACGTGCAGACTCACCGAAGTAGTGTTTTGCATAGTTTGTGCGATCCGTTCGCTGCATGCTGATAGTTTGGAACGAAGCGCCAGCTCTTCACGAAGTTTTTTTTCGATACTTTTAAAATAGGCCTCGCTCTGCCAGAATCCATCTAAGAAAACAGTGCCAGAGATGGTCAAGATTTTAGGATCGAAGTGAAAGTGACGTTCTTTCACCCAGAAGCGTCGATAATACGGTTTAAATCGGTCAAGGCGGCGGAGCAAGCGACCGATCATGCCGGCTCCGCCTTTAGCCTGTATGACGTCATCAGGTGTAGCGATCTCGGCTTCAATCTTGAAGTGTTTCAATCTGTAGGTTCGAAGAGGGTCTTTAGCCACCTTTGATAACTCGAGTTTGAGTGGAGCGTCATTGGTTAGAGCGATTTGCCGACCAATAGCATATTGATATAGTTGATTGCCCAAACCGCCCAGAAGTTGCACGACGACCATATTAGTAGGTGTAACTTTACTTAAATTTGAAAATTCTGTCGATTGTCTAATATCTCCTGATACCATGCCAAATAATCGTCTACTTGGCGATTTAAATCAAATCTGTCTCTCGCTATTTCAGCAGCCTGCTTTCCCATTTGTTGCCGCAAGTCCTTGTCAGTCAAAAGCCGTATTATTCGATCTGCCATCGATTTGCTATCGCCAGGTGGAATCAGAAACCCGGAAACATTATCATTAATTTGTTCAGGGATTCCCCCTACTTCCGTAGCAACTACCGGTATACCACAAGCTAGCGCCTCAGTGATTGTAAGACCCCACACCTCAGCACGGGCAGCGTGAATGTAGATGTCTGCTGCTTGATAGTAACGGGCAACGATTGCAGGGTCTGCCTGATACGGCACAAACTGTATTTCTACCTGCCCTATTTGTTCACTCGGCGCGTCTTCGCCCAAGGCAACAAAAAGCAGCCGTTGATTATTGAGTTGCTCGGCTATTATTGCTACAGCAGCTTGCATGGTCTGATAATCTTTCCATATATTTTTTTGAATGGAGTTGGCTGTGAAAAGAAGCATTGGAATATCGGACGGCAATCCTATCTTCGCTCGAGCTATTTGCTTGTTAGAAGGTCGAAAAATATTTAAATTTACCCCGTTGGGAATCACGCGAGTCTCTATCACATTGGGGGCTAAAATGGATTGATCAACCTTTTTCATCAGCCACTGACAGGGAGTGGAAACATAAAGTCGACTTTGCTCATAAATCCGCTGTTTTCGTCGCCAATTATATGCTGTTGCATCTCGGAGGATAGCCGGGTATATGGTCAAATCAGGACAATGACCACAGCCTGTACGCCAAAGCTCGCAATCAAAAGAATGCGCACAATGCCCACTGAGCAGCCACGCATCGTGTAAAGTCGCGATAACCGGTACCTGTTGGCTAAGCCATGGCAATAATCGCAAATCGAAATAACCACCGTGCAGATTGTGGCAGTGAACGATATCGGGCTTGCATGGCGGTAATTGCAGTAATCGATGGCTACCCGGAAAATTAAAATCCTCGTGCCCCATTCTGCGTTCAATCGCTGGTTGCCACCCTCTGGCCAAATCCCTTAACCAAGAGCAGAGTCGTTCAATACCAGCCACTCGTTCTTTTAAGGGGGCCAAGCGTCCATGGAACAACCAGCACGCAGTCGCCCACGCCTTTGACTGTGGCAGACGAGGAATCTTAACTACGTCCGGATCACTAGAATGCTGGGCCCTCACTGCCAACCATGAAGGATGACCTCGTTCCCGACAGCCTGTGAATAGGTTCCACCCTACCTTTTCAGCACCGCCACCTATGTCACCCGGGCTGACTTGGAGAATATGCAATAAACCTCAATCCTTACTAATTCTTAAAAATTTTTCTTCGGATCAATTTCATAATTATTCTACAGGTTAACACAAAGTCTAATCGAAAAGCCAATCCGAGAACGGCCAATATATTCACATATCGTGCTCTGCGGTTAATTAGAGCAGAAAGTCGGCTAACCGCATCTTTACATATTGCTTGTTTCTCCGCCGCCGATAGTGTATTGTCATTTACGCTAGCGTTTGCAAGTTGATATATGAGTGTAGCTAATGGGTAAAAGTCATCTGACGTCTCACATCGTCCGTTCCAAATGCATCGAACTAACTCGATTGAAACTTCCTTATTTAAAAACTCCCACATCATGAGTTGGATGACTCTAAAAGTATTTTGTACATGTTCATCAAAATGTGTTTTTGTCGTATTGTATTCGTGTTTTCTAAGAAGAAGTAATACCTCTTGTAAGTTAGATAAACGTGTCTTCTGGCTTAGTCGCCACCAGAGATCATAATCTTCCACATGCAGCATAGTAGAGCGATATCCTCCAGCATCGCTAACGAGCACTCGTCTCATCATCACCGAAGGATGGGCAATAGGACAATAAAAAAACAAAGACCATCTGAGAAAACCATGCGCGGATGGAAATCGCATTATCTGATCCTGGCTTCCGGAATGATCAATGAGTTTCACTGCACAGCCCAACACACCAACTTTAGAATTTGCATTCAGGAAGTCGAACTGCTTAGCAAGACGATCAGGTAGGCTAATATCATCTGCATCCATACGCGCAATGTATTCACCTCTTGCTACCTCTATCCCTTTATTAAGGGTGGCAATCAGCTTGAGATTGGTCTCATTATGGATCAAACGGATACGCGTATCCTCGTACGATTGAATAATCTTTACACTGTCGTCAGTCGAACCATCATTGATAATCAGAAACTCGAAGTCAGTGAATGTCTGATTAAGAATACTGTCAATTGCCTCACTTAGATATTTTTCGCCATTATATACTGGCATTAACACTGTTATTTTGGGTGGCCGGTTCCTCATCAATCTCGTTCCTGATTACAACACTGCGATTTCGAACATCGATCTCATTTACATGACCGATAAAGTATTGTTCTAACTCACGAGGAGAAGCATTGTCCGGTATAAAAAAAATTTCGCATTTCTTTCCCGAAATCCCAGAACGTACTGTAGCTGCAAGACGGTCGAAATACCTTGGCAAATTTTCTATTTCCAATGCACCTATTGTGAACAATTGTCTCATAATTTCCACCCATTCATGGTTTATGATTGCGAACATACGACGGCAAAGCGATTCCTCACTCAAAGGCGCAAATTTGAACTGTTTGCCTGCATAGCGTTCCAAGAATAGAATTCGTTCAATTTCTCCTCGATTCGCGACAATTCCCGGGCCAAATATTTCTTCAACAGGAACAGTTGCCAAATAGGGAAGATTCTTTGTTTCATTGGAATGGCGAGTAATTTTCTGGTAAAGTTTAAACCGACGCAAAAGACTTTTTGTTATTCCGAGGAATGGCGCATTTTCTCGAATAAGCCTCATAAATTTCTGTGCAGTCGGGTTAATTGAATAAGTGAGCTTTCGCTGCTTCTCTTGTTGAATATTAATGTTCAGTCGTTGAAATATCTCGGGGTATACAGATTGATGATATTCTTTCAGGACAAAAGATCTAGGAAACGCGAGGCAATAACCTTGATCATTCAGACCAATAATATCGTCTCCCAAAAGGCGGTAATTGTGTTCTTTTACCATGTAACCCAAAAGAGCAGTTTTCCCCACTCCACCAGCTCCAGGGAGCAACGTGACGCAGCCATATCTATCTGCAATAGCAGCGGCATGAATCAGGGATATTCCTTGCTCAATTAAGAAAAATTGAATAAAAAGATTTATCAATACCCCCCGATCTGTATAAATTGTATAGCCCTGTTTTTGTTTTACGAAAGCAAGTCGTGCATTATTATCGATTAGACATTTTCCGGGAATCCCTTTAACCAAGTGAAATGTGTGTAAATCACACTCACTGCTCGCTTGAAAATCTTCAAAAGGCTTCACAACTATTTGGTAAGGTGCAATATCACTTCTCAAGTTGCTCCGAAAATATCCTATCTGAAAATCTATTTGTTTGACAATCTTATCATCCACTCGTGCATCAACCACTACATTGACAAGATCGTGTATTTGATAGTAAAATTCTTCCAATGGTCATGCTTCCTTTCTTGGTAACAAATAAAATTATAGTACTGCAACGCACCCTGATAATAATTCAAGAAGGTGAAAATTCTGTTGCTATCATCTAAGATTCAAAGAATTATCTTAAATCAGCCATATATTTAAGAGTATTAACAGCCCCTGACATCGTATCGAAATTATATGATCAATTATATTGTACCCATTAAAATCTAAAACAAGTTGTGGTCAATATTGAAATCGCTTTAAATATATCCTCGCAAAATTTCTCAATAGTAAAAGGAAAATAGCGTTCAGAATTGATAAACTCCCAGCCATTATGTCTATATTCCTCATATCTGTTTGTATTAATAATATCTTGTAAATACAACACAAGTTCATCAAGGGTTGAAAAGTCGTTGATATTGATGAATGTATTGCCGGGAATATATTTGAGAGAATCAGGCATGGGCAAATAAATGGGCACCGATCCTGTAGACATTGCTATAAGCGGATCATATGTAATGTATCCTGGAACTACACTATTGTCAATACAAAAGGTAAAATAGTACTCTGAGAATGTCTCTTTTTTGTCTGGTGTAGTACCTTTATAAAGATTGGTAAAAAATGGGGTACTGCTTTTTTCATCATTCCAGCCATATCCATAAAGTTCCAACAAGCTATCCCCTCTTTTCTCAAAATATCTAATGATATCTCGGCGAAAGGAATATAACTCGCCGGGAACGCTTGACAATTTGTTTGAGTGCACCATGACACATAAGTTTCGTTTTCTCTTTGAATTATAGTAAGAGTGCTTCGATCTATCAAATCTTTGTGGGAAATGATAATGAAAAAACTTTTTATGTTTTTGGGTAAGTTCACTATTCCAAGTCAAGATAGCTTTGAAAAGACAAGAATAGTATTTTAAATATCTCCATCCCCATGGATTTACGACAGGAGGTTCCATCAACATAAATATTATGCTTCGAGGATTAATACAGTGTTTCAGCAGAAACTTGAACCTGTCAGGTACGGCGTCTTCTATTAGCCAAATGTCGATCTTTTTGAAATCTTGATACATATCGTAAGTATTGATGCTTATATTCCGTTCTTCTAAGAATTGTTTTAACGCCGCCCATTTATCCAGGTTACCAGTGAGATTCAGTGGATGATTAATATTAAACCCCTGATTCTGTAGATAGACGCGATAGCCTGGGTAATATGCGATGTTGATCATTTGCCTTATTTTCTCTATGTTGTGATCTCTTCGTCGCTTTCTTGCGTTTTGCAGCATTTTCACACTCCTTTCTTTCGGCAAAATTAGACGCAAATTTAATAATAAGGTTTTGAAAGGGTGGGACAGATAAATTATCATTTATTATTAATATGACTCAAGACTTTACCGGTTTTTTGACAAACAAAAGTGATCTTCCATGTATTATAGGTAGCTATAACATTTGGCTGCATCCAAGCAGAGACATAAAGTATCTCGAAACCCGCTATCATTAGGACGTTCTTTAAACACCAAGGAGTCCACAGGGTTTGATGGTAACTAAAGATAAATTTACGTTTGCTTCCATCAGAACCGGTCACTTCAACACAATTATCTACCCTCACGCTTTGATTCATTAACTCAACACAAGGACGGGTAGTAATATCAATCTGTTCCCCACCAACTAAAAACCTAGAATCCTTGTTACGTGGCGGATCCAAAATGGCAGCCAGGCCGTTCCAGCAATCGAAGATGAATACGCCTTCATCAAAAAGATGCTTATGAATAGATTCAAAAAACATCAATAGGCTATCCATTTGATCAATGTAGTTTATAACATTGAACAGTGACACTGTCAAATCGAATTTCCCTGCTTCAAGTTTGCTTACGTCTTCACATAAGAATACAGGCGTGGCGTTTGTCTGGCCACTGCATTTCCGATGAGCTATATCGACTACACCGCAATCCAGGTCAATTCCAACCACGTCACAGCCTTTTTCAGCAAGAATTAAAGCATGGCTTCCAGTGCCACAGCCAACATCAAGAACTCGTTTAGGAATTTTGCCAACGCTGTTTTGAAAAAGTCCAAGCACCGTTTCGACTTCAGCCCGGTAGTTCTTGCCTGAGTATATCTTATCGTAATAATCGTAGTAGAGAGGATCCATCATCTTACGTAGAATTCCTTTATGTGAGAACAGATATAATCCACTTGTTCATTAGATAAAGTAGGAAATACTGGCAAACAAATACCATTTTCATAGCCAAAGACTGCATTAGGATAAAGCTCGTCATCCAAGTCCAACATACCTCCTTGCGCCCTTCCTAAGTATTCAAAACACGGTTGCCTATGCAATGGGAAAAAAAACGTTCGCGATTGAACACCATGCTCTGACAAGTAAGTCATCAAGCTGTGCGCACCACGACAAATCAGCACAACACGAAAAGGAACGTACTCGGATTCAGGCACCACTGTAACGAACTGTATATTTTCTATGGAATCTAGCTCGCGATGATACCATTCCAATATAATGTGCTTACGTTGAATGATCGTATCCAGTTTGGCCAATTGCACTAGTCCGATCGCTGCCTGCAAATCGGTCATACGGAAATTGTAACCAATAGCCGGATGGATAAACGAACCACGATCAATACGTCCCTGATTTCTAAGCAGAAGCAATCTTTCATAAAGTCCCTTATCCTTACACACGACATATCCTCCTTCGCCCGTTGTAATCGTTTTGTCTGCAAAAAAGGAGAAACACCCTATATCGCCAAACGTACCAGCATGTCGCCCCTTGTACCGAACACCTATTGCCTGTGCAGCATCTTCAATGACACGGAGATGATATCGTTCGGCAAATTGCATCACTTCCATCATATTGGCAGTCATCCCAAATAAATGCACTGGCATTATAGCACGTGTACGCGGCGTCACCAAATGTTCACACTGCGATACATCAATCTGGTAGTTGAGGCGATTTACATCAACGAAGACCGGCTTGGCACCTGTCAGAATAACAGCATTAGCAGAAGCAATAAAAGTACAATCAGGAACTATGACCTCGTCACCTGGCCCAATTCCCATAGCTAACAACCCCAGGAAGAGCGCTAAAGTACCATTGGGCGCAAATACACCATATTGTGTTCCAATTAACTCATTGAGTTTTAAGCTAAACTCAGTCGACAATCGGCCCTCTGTGATCCAATTCGCTTTAATGGTATCATTAACGGCAGATATCTCATCTTGGTCAAGCCATGGTAAAACTTGTGGAATCTTCACCTGTGATCCTCCTCAAATAGGCTTTATGAAGGAATGTGGAGTATAGAAACGATACAATTTGATCATTTCATGAATGCCATCTTCTAAAGAGACTTCGCAATTGAAACCAAGCGCACGCGCATTGGCAAAAGAAACGCTAAAATGTCGAACATCTTTGTCTAACATGTTTGCCTCAATTATTTCAAAAGAAAAATACTGTTTTATAGCATCAGCGATTTCTCTTTTAGAAAAGTTTAGCTTTTCACTGCCCATATTGTATATTTGACCACGCATCTGATGGGCATGATCCAAAGCAAAAAGGTATCCTTTCACCGAATCAGCAACATGCATAAACGTACGTTTCGAATAGGGAGAGTATAATACCAACGTTCCTTCTTGTACTGCTTTTTGAACAAAGTCATTCACTAGCAATCCTGCGCGCATCCGAGGGCTTACTCCAAACACTGTTGCCCACCGCAAGGAAATCGCATTCTCTCTCTGCAATATTATTTGTTCGGCTTGATGTTTAGTTAACCCATAGAGACTGACCGGGTTTACAATTGTTTTCTCATCACTGACCGAGCCACTATTCCCGTAAAAGGAAGTGGTTGAAGCATAAATAAGCAATTGATCCTTAGCTAAGTAGTCAGAAATTCGCACTGTAGCATCAACATTAATTAACTTCGCCGAATTAGGATTTGCCTCGCATGCTGGATACCCACTGATTGCTGCCAGATGGAAGATAACATCCTTGTCATGCAAGTATGCGAGATTGTCATTTCGGATATCGCCCTTGATTATATGCAGATTTGGATGATTCACGATATGTAGAACAGAATCGTAACCAAACATGAAGTTGTCGAAGATCGTAACTACATGTCCAGCTCCAAGCAACGCCTTAGCTAGTAAATTTCCCACATATCCCGCTCCACCCGTTACTAAAATCTTCATGATCAATTTTCTCCTAAATAAAACATTGTGATAATGGTTGCGTTCTTCCGATTACACTGACCTATACGCAGCGATGTGTATAGATCGTTTTGCTGTTTTTATGCCTCATTCCGTATGCTCAATCGGACCATTCAGCATAGGAAAATACCAAACCTGCATGTCGACTAAGTGGACGACGACATAGTGAATGGTCTTGTTCAACATGGAAACTGATACTTTCCACAATGTGAATTTCTTCAAAATGTCCAAATGCAAATTCGCACAAGGTTAGTTGTAAAAGATACTCTCCAGGGTAAAGATTGAGAGAAGGAATACGTACTTTAATTCGATGAGATCCAGGAAGAGAAGGCAAAATGTAGGACGAATCTCCATTGGGGAAATGACATACTGGCGAATTATTCATTTCTTTGATTTGAACACTAAGTGTGAATCTCGACTTCTCCACAATCTTAAGTAAACATTCCACAATCATGAACTCAGTCATCAAAAAAGTGTCGGTTTTTTTCCCATTCGCAGATTTGAGAGATGCAGAATCGATCCAAGCGCGATTATTTGGCTTTTCCTGACACATATAGGAGGAATCCGTTGCACACGAGAGACTACCTATGTATTTTCCGACAATTGTGCTCGCATTGTTATCTGCGATAATTTGTCCATTAACGATAAGAACAGCGCGCGAACATAGATTTGTAATTGCCCCCATATTATGACTCACAAACAACACCGTCCGCCCTTCTCTTGCAACATCTCCCATCTTTCCCAAACACTTCTTCTGAAACGCCGCATCCCCCACCGCCAGCACTTCGTCCACTATCAAAATCTCCGGCTCCAAGTGTGCGGCCACTGCAAACGCCAAGCGCACATACATCCCGCTGGAGTAGCGTTTCACCGGCGTGTCAATAAATTTTTCCACTTCGGCGAAAGCGACAATCTCGTCAAACTTGCGGTCAATCTCCGCTTTCTTCATCCCCAAGATCGCGCCGTTCAAGTAGATATTTTCGCGTCCGGTCAGCTCGGGGTGAAAGCCGGTGCCCACTTCGAGCAAGCTGGCAATCCGCCCTTTCACTTTCACCTGTCCCGAAGTGGGCGCGGTAATGCGGGAGAGAATTTTGAGCAGCGTGCTCTTGCCGGCGCCGTTGCGACCGATAATGCCGACGATTTCGCCTTGCTGCACTTCAAAGTTTATATCCCGCAGCGCCCAGATGTATTCGTCCCGCGTAGCGGGATCTTCCTGGCCGATCTTGAGCAGCGGATCCGGCTGTTTCCGCACCCGCGCCCACCAGCGGTTGAGATCATCGTGCAGGGTCTTGCCGCCAATCAACCCAAGGCGGTAGTATTTGGAAAGGTCTTCTATTTGTATAACGGTTGACATAAGACAGTTACGGGATATTTTGCGGCGAGAGTGTCTGCCCTATGGCCAGAAATCTCTTTGACAAAAGGAATTGGGCGAAGAGATCGGTGAAGACTTTAGCACCGTCACTGTTTAGATGCGTTACATTCACAAAGTTATTGGGATTTCTGGTCAGCTCATGTCCATTTATATTGAAGAGGTATGCACCGAATGCTTTTGCTTTCTGGGCGTAATAGTCAATAATTTTGTCTTTCGGGAGGTCATAAATTCTGGAATCATTTAAGACGGGAGAAATGAACAAAAATAATTGAACATTATGATCTCTGGATAGTTGAAGAATTTTCAAAAAATATTTTTCACGATTCTCATCCCAGCTCTCGCTCGGTTTTACGGAAACAGTTATGCTGGCAGCGCTTTCTTCGTCGTAAGCCAGCTTTTTACGGTTGTCATTTGTTGGATAAGGATTATATGGAGCAGGATTCTTCATGAGATTAATCAAGGCGTGATGAAGACCAATTTGAGCGTTGAATTCCGCATACTTAGACATGGGCAAAAATTGCCACAGAAGTATTTTCGATTTCCCATAATTGTCTTCAAGGTTTGTAAGAACGATCTCGTTGTCCAAGCGATGCATGTACTGATACTCGTGGTAAGGGTAAGAAAACCCATAGTCGCTGAGCCCCCAGTAATCTGCAGCAAGGATCAGGGATTTAGTCTTATTATTGCGCAAGAATAATTCCCAGATTAAATATTGCTCCGGGTAGGCAACGCCGGCAGAGGCCAGACTAATGACCGATTGGTTAACGGCCTTTGAGAATTGGTGAACGTTGATTGCAGCTCGGGCCGAGGAAGAGCCAAGAATTACCGCATCATATTCTTTCTTCTCTTGCTGCGATAATAACCAATTTGCGAGACTTGCTTTATTTTTTTCGAGCAAGTATTCGATTATGGCATGATTTACTCCGAGCAGCAAAACCAATATAGCCACAAAGAGTATTGATTTGAATATGTACGAAGCGTTGCCAGATTGCATCTGTAAACTTAGAACTGAAAATAGATAAATTCGGCGGGATTATGAAACATGCCAAAATTAAGGATCAGAAGAATTAGTGCGTAATTAAACGTCCATCTCATCCATAGCGGCTTTTGAGAAATCAAAGTTGCGAGCGTGGTCCTGCGTTCGATCAGGTGGATGGACAGCATTAGCATGATCGTGAACAGAGCGATGCTGAATTCAATCAGACCAAAGCCAGCATCGATCAAAAGCACTGGCGAAGACTCGGCAATAGCGAAAATGTTTTTTATTATAAGAAAGGCGTCTCCCAAAGAATTAGCTCTGAAAAAAATCCAGGAAAATAACACTAAATGAAATGTAACAAAGATTCTCATGCACTTTTGCAACAGTGGCAACGCCTCAAAACCAAACAGATGTGATATCTTTTGGCGAATTCCATTGGTCAAAATTGAAGAAACAAGATAAATTCCGTGTAAGAATCCCCATAAGAAGAATGTCCAGTTAGCACCGTGCCAGATCCCGCTTATGATGAAAACAATCAGCAAATTGTAATACCAGCGCCATTTGCCGACTCGGTTTCCACCGAGTGGAATGTAGAGATAATCCCGAAACCATGTGGATAGGGAAATATGCCAACGCTGCCAAAATTCAGCGATCGACTTTGAAAAATACGGACGTTTAAAATTAGTCATCAAGTCATGGCCCAGAATTCTAGCTGAACCGATCGCGATATCAGAATATCCTGAAAAGTCACAATAGATTTGAAAAGCGAAAAAGTATGTTGCCAAAAGTACAGGTGCCCCCGCGTAACTGCCTGGATTGTTATAAACTTCATTGACATAAACTGCCAAACGATCTGCTATAACCACTTTTTTGAAAAACCCCCAGAGTATTTGCGTCAGACCTTCATAAACTCTATGAAAATCGAATTTTTGTTTTAGCCGGAATTGGGGAAGCAGATGGGTAGATCTTTCAATCGGGCCGGCGACTAATTGCGGGAAATACACTACATACAAAGCAAAGATTCCTAGATGCCTTTCAGCCTTTATTTGACCACGATAAACATCAATCGAATAACTTAAGGATTGGAATATATAAAAGGAAATTCCTACGGGAAGAAGCAAGTTGAATGCAGGAACGCCATAAAAAATATTGAAGTGGTTGAAAATCGCCCTGAATGAATCGTTGAGAAAGTTAAAATATTTAAATGTAAACAAAATACCGACATTTGAAACCAAACTAATAAGCAAGTATATCCTTCTTCTTGATTTTATTTCTGTCCGATCCATGCAAATGGCAACATAATAGTCGATCATGATCGAACCGGCAAGCAAAAAAATGTATTCTACTTTCCAACACATGTAGAAATAGCAGCTTGCGGCAAGAAGCAACGTCCAGCGATAGCGCTGTGGCAATGCGAAATAAAGGATTACGACCGTTGGTAAAAATAATATATATTGTATGGAGTTAAATAGCATTTTGGTATATTATTCCTGCATTATGCCGCATTACGGTGCCCACGCCTAAAACGCAAAATGAAAGGTCTCAATGATTGGCGTCATGGGATTCACTATGATCAAGCCGCGATACTTTTCCGGAATGGTGTGCGCTTCACCGGCGTGTCGATGAACTTTTCCACTTCCGCGAATGCCACAATCTCGTCAAACTTGCGGTCGATCTCGGCCTTTTTCATTCCCAAGATCGCGCCGTTCAAGTAGATATTCTCGCGTCCGGTCAGCTCGGGGTGAAAGCCGGTGCCCACTTCGAGCAAACTGGCAATCCGCCCCTTCACCTTCACCTGTCCCGAGGTGGGTGCGGTAATGCGCGAGAGAATCTTGAGCAGGGTGCTCTTGCCGGCGCCGTTGCGGCCAATAATGCCGACAATCTCGCCTTGCTGCACTTCAAAACTCACGTCCCGCAGCGCCCAGATAGATTCGTCGTTCCCGTTCCGGCGGTCTTCCTGGCCGATCTTGAGCAGCGGGTCCGGCTGTTTCCGCACCCGCGCCCACCAGCGGTTGAGGTCATCGTGCAGGGTCTTGCCGCCGATCAAACCGAGGCGGTAGTATTTGGAGAGGTTTTCGACTTTGATGACTGTTGGCATGTGGGGTAAAACGTAAGGCGTAAAGCGTAAGGCAAAACCATTTTAGGGCAAAACTATTAATCGAGCAGCTTTTCAAACTCAGAAAAAAATCATGAAAGCTCTTGGCAGAATAATTTTTCGGCAGAATGATTTTGAAATAATTCTGTCGTCAAATCATTCTGCCAAAAGTTTTTGTGCTGCCTGAAAGGCTCCGGTGTTCAGCTTGTCTGAAATCCGGTGTAGAAGCTTTAGGCCAAAATGATGTGGTAACTTTAATCCGGAATAATTCATCACCACAAAGGCTACGCCCGTAGCGGCACAAAGAAAGATTTGAAAATCTTTTATTTTTCTGTCATCTATTGTTTTGGTGGAAGTAATGAAAACAGAAATTGCCTTTACTTCGTTACAAAAATCTTCAAAAACAGGGTTGACTTTGTGACAAAGCGCATGGTGCTGGCTCGCACCTACGCTCTACGGCCCACGCCCTTCCACCCCCTCATACCGTATCCATAAACGTCCGCTCGACTTTGTTGAACAGCAGAATCCCCGCCAGCAAGACTACCACGGTAAAACCCGCACTGTAGAGCAGGTGCATCGCATCCACGGTGCCGGCGCCCAGGAACGCAAAGCGAAAAGTCTCGATGATCGGCGTCATGGGATTGGCCATGATCAGGCTCTTGTACTTTTCCGGAATGGTGGAGAGCGGGTAAATCACCGGCGTGGCGTACATTAGCAATTGCACGCCGAATGACACCAGAAACCGCAGATCGCGATAGCGCGTGGTGAGCGAGGACACGATGATGCCGGCGCCAAGCCCGAGGCCGGCCATGAGCAGCAACAACACCGGTGTGAGCAGAATCCACTTGTTGGGATGAAGGTCCGCGCCGCGCACGCCGAAGTAGGCCATGAAGAACAAAAAGATGCCGAACTGAATGCCGAACGAAATCAGCGCCGAGATGATAATGGAAATCGGCGTGGCCAGGCGCGGGAAATAGACCTTGCCAAAGATGCCGGCATTGGCGACAAACGTTTCCGAGGTACTGGTAACACATTTGGCAAAATAGCCCCACGCCACGGTTCCCGCCATGTAGAACAGAAATTTGGGCAAACCATCGGTGGAGAGTCCGGCAACGTTGCCGAAGATGAACGTGAACGTCAGGGCCGTGAACAAGGGCTGAATGAGATGCCACAGCGGCCCGAGAATGGTTTGCTTGTACGCCGCGACAAAATCCCGGCGGACGAAGAGCATGATGAGATCGCGGTACTGCCACAACTCGTCAAGCCGCAGCTCCAGCCAATGGCCTTTGGGCCGGATAACCATGGTCCAGCCGCTGTCATCCGCGGGCAATGCCGGAGGATGAGAGGCCTTGCCGTTGGCGGGCTGGATGGCGGTTTCAGTCGGAAATATGTCGGGTGATGTTTTGGTTTCGATCATCTGTGTCCTGAAAGCAAAGCGCAGAGGGCATAGCGCTTGGCGCAAAGCGAATTATGCCATGCGCTTTGCTCTATGCGCCACGCGAGTCTGTTCGTACCACTCAATAGTCCTACGCAACCCTTCTTCCAGCGGCATCTCCGCTTTGAATCCAAAGAGCTTCTCAGCCTTGCCGGTATCTAACGCTCGTCGCGGCTGGCCGTTGGGACGGGTGGTGTCCCATTTGATTTGGCCTTCATAACCAGTGAGGTGCGCGATCATTTCGACCAAATTTTTAATGGAAATTTCATGGCTAGCGCCGAGGTTGACCGGATCGCTGCTGTTGTAAAGCTCGGTCGCCAGGAGAATGCCTTCAGCGGCGTCTTCCACGTAAAGAAACTCGCGGGTGGGTGAGCCGTCGCCCCAGGCAACGAGATGTTCTGCTTTCGTTTCTTTGGATTCCAGGCACTTGCGAATCAAGGCCGGAATCACATGCGATGATTCCAAATCAAAATTATCACGCGGGCCGTAGAGATTCACCGGCAGAAGAAAGATCGAATTGAAACCGTATTGCTCGCGATAGGCCTGGCTTTGCACCAGCATCATTTTTTTGGCGAGACCATAGGGCGCGTTGGTCTCTTCGGGATAGCCGTTCCACAAATCTTCCTCACGAAACGGTACCGGCGTGAATTTGGGATACGCGCAGATGGTGCCGGTGGCGACAAATTTTTCTACGTTGTTCAGCCGGGCTTCTTCCATCATCTGCAAGCCCATGATGGCGTTCTCATAAAAGTATTTGCCGGGATTCAGACGATTGGCGCCAATGCCGCCGACCACGGCGGCGAGGTGAATGACGATATCCGGCTTCGCCTCGCGATACAACCGGCGCACGGCTTCGATTTGGGTGAGGTCGTAATCTTTGCGCCGCGGCACGAAAATGTGTTGGCAGCCACGGGCTTGCAGGTTCTCTACAATGAAGGAACCAAGAAAGCCGGCGCCACCGGTGACTAAAACATGTTTGTTAAGCCAGAAAGACAAGGGCAGTTATCAGTTACAAGTCCATATCATTAAGTTAAGCAAAGAGTCTGTTGCTTTTTGCGTCCCGAAGGGACATTCGACCATAGCCCAACAATTTATTGTTGGAAAATATCGCCTATCGTTGCCTCACGAGTCCCGCAAGGGACGAATGAGAACACGGTGATCGTGATATTTTAAACGGCTCTTTTCAATCGTCCCTAGCGGGACTGGAAAACGCTGTTGTTTCAAATTCCCAGAGATAAAATCTCTGGGTTATTTTCACATTGTCCCTACGGGACGTAATTTTTGCTCGCTAACTTCATGACGTGAAGTTACCAGTCATCAGTTGGGTTGATGGATGTCTGGATTGATAGATCGCCGATGGTTCTAAAACTCCATTGATCCAGTACTCCATCAATCCATCTAACGGACGAGAACCGCGTGGGCGGCTTCTTTGCTGGCTTCGCGTTTCAAATGCATACCCTGGCTTTGCCGCTGCAAATCCTGCAAATCGGCATCAACCATGATTCGCACCAATTCTTTGAAGCGGACACGCGGCTCCCAGCCCAGCAGCTCGCGCGCTTTCGCGGCGTTACCGATTAACAAATCAACTTCGGCCGGGCGAAAATAACGCGCGTCGATCTCCACAAATTCCCGCCAATCCATGTCCAGGTAGGCAAAAGCTTCCTGCAAGAATTCGCGAATGGAATGCGTCTCGCCGGTGGCAATGACGAAGTCGTCGGGAATCTCGTGCTGCAGCATCAGCCACATGGCCTCGACGTATTCCGGCGCGTAGCCCCAGTCGCGGCGTGCATCGAGATTTCCCATAAAAAGCTTGTCTTGCAGGCCGAGTTTGATGCGCGCCACCGCGCGCGTGATCTTGCGCGTGACAAAGGTTTCGCCACGGCGTGGAGATTCGTGATTGAACAAAATGCCGTTAGTGGCAAACAATCGGTAACCTTCGCGATAATTCACGGTGGCCCAATAAGCGAAAACTTTAGCACAGCCATAAGGGCTTCTCGGATGAAACGGCGTGGTCTCTTTCTGCGGAACTTCTGCGACTTTGCCGAACATCTCGCTGCTGGAAGCTTGATAGAAACGGCATTTGACGCCGGATTCACGAATCGCTTCCAAAATGCGCAGCGTGCCCAGGCCAGCGATGTCGGCGGTGTACTCCGGAATGTCGAAGCTCACGCGCACGTGGCTCTGCGCGCCGATGTTGTAAATCTCATCCGGCTGCAAGTCATAGAGCAGCTTGACGAGCTGCACCGAATCCGCCAGATCGCCATAGTGCAAAAAGATGCGGGCATTTTCAGCATGCGGGTCGATATAGAGATGCTCGATGCGCCCGGTGTTGAAACTGCTCGAACGGCGGATGATGCCGTGAACTTCATAGTCTTTGGACAGGAGCAGTTCTGCAAGATAAGAACCGTCTTGGCCGGTGATGCCGGTAATGAGTGCGCGTTTCATAATCTGGTTGCTGGTTGCTCGTTGCTGGTTGCTCCCATGCTCAGTATTTCAAAAAGTAAAACAGGAGCTTGAGATATTCATGTTTGACCATCGTGCGCGAGAGCTTGTCCTCCCACCAGCGTTGCTTGTATTGAGAAATGGCGAAAGGGACGGGCGCATACTGCAAGTGAACACGATTGCCTGCCACTTTGTTGAAAATCCAACGGGCGCGCTGCAAGTGATAGGGCGTGCTGACGATAATGACGGAATGAATGGCATTTTCTTTATCCAATAAATCTCGCAGGGTCACGGCTTCTTCATACGTATTTGCCGCGGCATCCCCACGCAACAGAATATCTTCGGGGCTTACGCCTTGCAGCTCGGCATAATCTCCCGATAAGAACGAATCGGGAAGATTAGACATGCCGCGCGGCTCCACCCGGCCGCCGGTGAAGAACATCTTTTTGCCCAAGCCTTGTTGGTATAACGCGACGCCGTGATCGACGCGGCCAACGTCGCCGCCGCCGAGCACGTGAATGAGTTCAGCCGGTTTAAGATCATCATGAACGATTAAGAAGTTTCCCAGAGCAAGCAGGGTAGTTTCGCGAAAAGGCGGTAAAAGCCGAAAAAGCAAAAAGAAAATGGCAAACAGAAAAATGCAAACGATGAGGTGAGCGCGCCGTTTACAAAAATATTTTCCCAACGGATGGAAACAACACAATGGATGAAAAATTCAAGGCAAAACAATTTGGGACAAAACGATTAAAAGCTTTGTATGGTTTGAATCTTTGCGGCTTCGCGGCTTTGCGTGAACGCCTCAATACTTCAGAAAATAAAACGGAATCTTGAGATACTCATTCACCACTGCCTGCAAAGATAGTTCAGCCGTCCACCAGCGTTGCTTATGCCGGGAGCGCTCAAACGGCACCGGCACAAAACGCAGTTGCACGCGAGGCGGCAGGGCCTTTTCAAAAATCCAGCGCGCGCGGCGCAGATGAAAAGGGCTGCTCACAATTAGCAGTGTTTGAAGCGAGGTGTCGCTTGCCAAAACGTGGTGCAGTTCCAAAACTTCTTCGAATGTACTGGTGGCTTTGGATTCAAAGGGCAGGATACTCTCAGAAGGTATCCCCCGGGCTTGGGCATATTCCCGCGCCAAATGTGAGTATGTTACATCGGCCAGCGGAATCTCGACGCGCCCGCCGGTAAACAGGATTTTCCCCCCATAATCCTGTTGGTACAACGTAATCCCGTAATCAATGCGCTCGACATCGCCGCCAAGCACGTGAATGAGATCTGCCCGCTGCAATTCATCTCCTGCAATCAGGAAATTCCCCACACCGAGCAAAATCGATTCGCGTGAGGTGAATACGACAAACCCCAGAAAGAAAATGGCAAGTATTTTATTCCGCTTATGTGACGGCGTCATTCACGGAGCACTGGTTTAGGGTTACTTGCCATTCTCTTTCGATCACCCCTTGCTCGCCTTCGACAGGCTCGCCTTCGACAGGCTCAGGCGCCCATTCCCCATTCCCCCACTTTGTGACTGCTATATCTTGCGTAAATCCTTTGAGGTGTCACGTTTCATGCGTTTCTTCTTGCCGCCTTCTTCGCCGTAATAATAGCGGTAATAATAGTAATAGCGATAATAGCCATACCCCTGACTGACATCGACGTCGTTCAACACTGCGCCCAGCACATTTGCCTTCGTTGTGCGAAGTTTGCCCAGGGCTTGCGAGGCCGCCTCACGCGGGGTGGAGCCGGCTTTGATGATCATCAGCACGCCGTCCACCTGCGCCGCCAGCAACAAGGGATCCGTCACAGAAATCAACGGCGGCGAATCAAGAATGACAATATCATACTCTTGTGACAACACCTGAATCAACTCGCGCATACTGGTGGAGGTCAGAGTTTGCACGGGATTAGGCGGCAGCTTGCCGGCGGGAAGCACATGCAAACTAAAATGAGACGTTTTGTATTCGTGCATGGCCTCATGCAAGGGCATATCGTCATACAAGTAATTGGTCAGCCCCGGCGTCTTGTTGATGTTGAAATAATTGTGCTGGCTGGGCCGGCGCAGATCGACATCCACCAGCGCCACTTTCTTGCCGATCTCCGCAAATGAAATCGCGAGGTTCGCGGAAGTCAACGTCTTGCCTTCGCTCGGCACGGTGCTGGTTATCAATAATTTTTTGATCGGATGATCCGGGTTGAGAAAAGCGATGTTGGTGCGCAGCGTGCGATACGCTTCTACAATCGGATCTTTGGGGCTGAGGTTGATGATCAGCCGCTCGCTAAATCTCACGGATTGAGCCGCTTGATCGGAAATACCCTTGAAATTCAAGGAAGAAAGGCGCGTCCGCCATCCCCCGTCGCGCGGTATGATGCCTCCTTCGATGGCCGGGATCAAGCCCAGCACGGGCAATGCCAAAGTATCGGTAACATCGTCTTCGACGCGAAACGAATTGTCGAACTTGTCTTTGGCAAGGGCAACCACCAGGCCGAGGGCGAGGCCGCAAAGCGTTGCCGTCAGCAACGTTTGGTGCAAATTCTTGGGAATAGGATTCAGCGGGCGCGTCGCCGGATCGATGATGCGCATGCCGCCGGTGCCGGAAGCGCCTTTGATCTTTGCTTCTTCGCCGCGCTCGATCAAAAACGAATACAAATTTTCGTACACGGTTTTAGCGCGCGAGAGCCGAGTGAATTCCATGGCGCGATCCACAATATTGGGATTCTTTTGTTTGAAATTTTCCACCAGGCGCGAATAATACACTTCGCGATTTCTGAGCAGAAAGATATTGAGCTGCTCCATCACCCTTTTTTCTTCGAGCGATTGCGAAAGCTCAGCCTGACCGGCTTCAACATTTTCCTGAGGAGCGGCCGAGGACCGCACAATAGCCTGCACCAATTGCCTTTTTTTGGCATTCAGTTTCTCCAGCACATCCTGGTTCTCGCTTGTTGCCATCAAACTACCCTTGCCGGAGTTGCTTTGCTCGGTCAACTCGCGATACTGCTGTTCGAGACGGGTGATTTCGGATTTCAACCGGAGAACCTCGGGCGATTGATTCACATCCAGGTCAACTGCACTGGTGGTACGATTACCGTGTATTTGCTTGATGCGGGTTTCGTACGATTGCAGGTTGATCTCTGCCATTTCGCGTTGGGCTTGCACCTCCCCCAGCTTGGTCTCAAGGCCCGCCAATTGGCTGACAATATCACCGTCTTTCACAGCAACACTGATGTTGGCCTTGTCCTTAAATTGTTGCAACGAGCGATCGGCTTCTTCTAGTTTTCCCCGGGCCAATAAAATTTGATTTTCGATAAAACTGACTTCATTTTGGGTTTCTTCCTGCTCGATCTCCTGGCAACGGTTCTTGAGATTTTGCGTTGCAACCGTGCAGAGCAGATAGGCGACATCAGGATCGAAGGCCTTGGCGCCCAGCTCGATGAAGTCCAGATATTGCGCTTTGGTGAGCGACAAGTTCTGGCTGAACAACTGCGGCACGTCGACGGGCGAGGGCGGTTGCGGCAATTCATGGGCGTGGTCCATAAAATTTTTGACCGCCTGCTCGCGAAACGGCCGGCTGCCCAGAACCGCCTGATAGAAACCCAGAGGCCGGACGTTCTCACGAATCGCCATGCCCGCGCCGGTTCCCATGCTGACATTTTGCGATTCGATCATCAGAACGGATTTGGCTAAATAAACGTCGGGCTGCGTCAAATTGTAAATTGCGGTGGACGCGAGCACGATGATGAAAACAACGATAATGGTCCACTTGCGCCGGTAAATCAGATCGACATAGGCGCGAAAAGGATTGGCCTGCCGGGCTTCCGGTTTTGCCGGCGAGGATAAATGGCCGTTAGTGGAGGCCGTTATCGTTTGCATAAATTGACGAATCGACGATCAAAAGGATTGAAGCGATTTATGTTCATTCGACGCGAGTTCGGCTTCATTTCTTGGAGTTGCCGCTTCTGTTGGCAGCGTCATAAAGGCGTTCGAGAATCAAGAATAAAGAGCCGATGCTGACCACATCGCGCGCCACGCTGAGAAAAATCCGGCCAAACGAATTTTTCTTTTTGGGCACGTAAACAATGTCACCGGGATTGATCAAGGGAATTTGCTTGAACTCTTTCGCCGTGAGCAATTTGTCCAGGTTCACTTCTTTCTGCCGGTTGCTGGGATTAAGCGGCGACAGAATACGTGTTTTTTTCAGATCGGCTTCGAGTGTTGGGCCGCCCGCAATAAAAATCAAATCCAATAGATTCGCGCCTTGATAAGCCGTGTACGGTCCGGGTTGATTGACCTCACCGAGTACCTTGAGATCCGTAGCGCCTAGTGAGAGCGGATGGCCGGGAACGACGATGATGTCGCCCTTTCCCAGTTGGGGCAACAAACTGGGATTGGCTTTGTTAAAAAAATCAAGCAGGTTGACTTCCGTGAAGTGGCCGTTTGTGGCAGCGCGGGAAAAAATGCGAATCTTGTCGAGCTGCGCGCCATGTGTTGCGCCGCCGGCAGCGACCAATGCGCCCTGAATCGTCGCATTCACGGCGATGTTATGCTCACCCGGCGTTTTCACCTGGCCGAGAACCGTCACCGGAATGGTATAACTTTGCACCTTGCTAACCGTCACAATCGGGCGTTCGGGAATGTATTTTGAAAGCTGGGCGACGATCATATCCCGCACATCATTCAGCGACAAACCGTTGACCGGCAAATCTTGCAGAAAAGGAAAATCAACTGTGCCGCTGGGCGCAACGGTGACGGTGCGCGACAGTTCCTGATGGCCGAAGACTACGATTTCCAGAACATTGCCAGGCTCAATGGCTCTTTCCGATTGCGCCGACACATTGTCAGCCAGGATAAACAGGACAAAAAAAGCCGATGCGCAGAAAAGCCGCTTGAGCAGATTATGCTTCATATAAATGAGATCGAAGGTGTAAAATACCATGAGTAAACCGCGTTCCGCCGCACGCGTAAAGACATTGCCTGCGGCCATCCGCGAAAACCTGATCGCAACTCCCTGGCATAGCTCCGCTTTCTCAACGCCCTCACGCATTTCTGCTGATCGTCGCCCCGTAACCCAATCTAATTTTTCACGTGCCCGTGCCACAGCCAACCCTTCTGGGTTGAGCATAGCTCCGCCTTCTAAACGCCCGGAAGGTTTTCTTTCAAAAGACGAGAAACCGAACAACGGTCCATCAGCAACACTAAACAGCAATTACGCCGCCTCTTCCCACTCGTATTCATCATCATCATCTTCTTCAACTAACTCCGGGACATGCTTCGCGCGCCGCAACAGACACGCATCAATCTCAATGGACACACTGCGGCGCAACAAAGCGATTGACACGATAACGCGATGCTTGGGGTTGGCGGGGCCTTGAATGAATCCCTGCAAGCCGGCCAGCGGTCCAACGATCACCTCAACCCGTTCACCCGCTTTGAAATAAGGAATTTCTTCGAATTGCTGATGGCTTTCGAGCAACAAACGCAGGCTTCTTACCTGCTCATCTGGAATCCACGAAAGCCTGGGCCAGGGACGACCAACAAACTTAACCACGCTTTGCGTCTGCAAAATCGTGAGATAAATGTCCGGTTGCATATTCGCCCGCACCAGCACATACCCGGGCAGCAAATTTTTCTTGAATTTTCTCAACCGCGTTCCCCACTTCACGCGCGTCACGTAATCGGCCAGGTAATTTTCAATGCCTTTGGCCGTGAGCCGGTCGCGCACGATGCGTTCGTGCCGGCTTTTGCAATAGATGGCATACCAATGTTCGCCAGGTGACATCGTTGACAAACCCCATTAATGATGGTGAATATGCGTTATCGGCAAAGCGTTAGTATCAAAACAGCAGCCGCAATAAAATCAGCAACACCAGCAAAAAAAGCGGCGTTGAAATCAGCAATTTGAGCGAAAGGTTAATCGCCCGCCACGCGGCAAAAATGGACTTATTTTCCCGCAACGAAATAAATTTTGTAACCATGGCGCTGTCCTCCCACGGCGAAAGTTAAATTCTTCATAAATTCCCTATTACCCCGAACGGAACATCCCGCTTAAAATCTTGGCGATGCAAAAAATTTTCGCAGAGCGTGAAAACTTTTTGCGGTCAATTCGTTTATGATATCCCTTTCATCATTTTTCAAATTTCGAATGCCGCAGACATGCTGTGAATATTTTTAACAACAAACTCTTGTTTCTCTACGTTTGTACATTCCTGCGGAAACGTCACGGCAGTTTCCTTGCTATGCTCGATCTAATTTCTGGCATGTCCCTTGCCGTGTTGAAACGCACAAACAGAACGAAGTATCCAATTTTCTAATCCGCAGAAGCGTCCAGCATTGCAGCCCCAAACCTCCATGCCGGGCAAATGCATGAACCCGCCATCGTTGGGTTAGGCAAACAGATTCTTAAAATCGCGCGAAGCCAGCTTGCTGATACCGAAAATTGATCGGTTCCGAAGGATCAAAATGCGCTTCAGCCTGTTTCAGAAAAGGGCAAACCCTCGCCAATTCATTTGACAAAACCGCGTGAAATTCCGAGAAATTTCTCAACGATATTCGCCAAATGACTTAACGAACGTCAATAGATTGTTCCGCTTAGTCGGTTGCCCCGAGGGCTTGCGAATCATACAAAATATGCCAAAATGCTTTTCCCATTCTTCGCAAGCAAAATTCAAATGCGCCAAGCAGAAATTGTCATAATCCGGATAAAGCCTCTAATCCGGACGTCGATTACAAGAAAGGAAAATGGAAATAATGAAGGATTAATCGCTCAAATCGAATATATCGTGTGGATCCCAGAGTCGTGTATGAGCGATCTAGAAAAGATTCCCAATTAATACATCAAATAACATCTTCATGAAAAACTGCTATGAGGTTGCCAAGCCGGGGAGAAGTTTTATCGCTTCATCCACCCCGAACCTGCCATCGTCCCGAGTTCTCCTTGCAGAAAATCCTGCCGCAACATGATTTCAAAATTTTTCGGCTGTTTCTACGGCCTAACAAGCTTCATTGCAACAGCATGCGCCGGAACAACAAAATTCATTTATCACATCTTTACCTGCAAGGACGGCCTTTGCAGAAAAGCTTCGCCGGAATAACTGCTAATTTTTGCCGTTTCGACCATCTCTCTTCTAGTTTATAAAGCTTATCGCATCCAAAGACGAAAATCACGGGAGCGAGGGCACGGTTCACACCGAGAACGATCTGTGCAAAAATTTTGATTTTTGCGTGCGTAAGCCCGAGCACACAAAATTTGGCCGGACGTCTTCACAGCCTAATTTTATAGGCCTACAGAGCGTGGCGGCACGTCTGCACGTGTGTCTGAAACTCGGGAAAGTGATTGGGAGAGTTTGTGCCAAAACAGGCAGGAACAGCGATGCGAGGGTCACACGGGCAGGATGGATTCATTCTGCTTTTGGCAAGCTGATCACAAATTCGGTGAAAAGCCCTTCTTCACTTTTCACCTCGATCTGCCCGCGATGTTGCTGCACGATGATATCGTAGCTGATCGACAATCCCAAGCCGGTGCCCTGACCGGCCGGTTTCGTCGTAAAGAAAGGCGTAAAAATTTTCTCGCAAATATCTTTGGGAATGCCATTGCCGTTGTCGCGAATGCGGACTTCGACTTTACCATTCAAATTTCTGGTTGCGACAGACAATGTTGGCGAAAAATTCTGGGGAGAGATTTTCTTCTTTTGATGTGCGGCGTAAGCGGCATTGTTCAAGACGTTCAAGAACACCCGGCTCAAATCCTGCGGCGCCACCTCCAACTCGCCGATCGATTCATCGTAATCCTTCTCAATGGTAATATTGAACGAAGCATCATTCGCCCGCAAGCCGTGATACATGAGATTCACCGCACCCTCCAGCAACGCGTTGATATTCGCGCTTTCGCGCTGATGGGAAGACCCGCGCGCGTGCTGCATCATGCTCTTCACGATGCTGTCGGCGCGCTTGCCGTGATGATTGATTTTTTCCGCGTTCTGCATCAACGCGGCAAGAATTTCCTCGATCGCGGCGCGCTGGTCGCGATCGGCGATATTTGCGCCACTATCGATAATCTTTGCAATTTCCTCATGCAACTCTGCCGCCAGTTCTACTGATAACGCGGCAAAATTATTCACAAAGTTCAGCGGGTTTTTGATCTCGTGCGCGATGCCGGCGGTGAGCTGGCCCAACGAAGCCAGTTTTTCCTGGGTAATAAGCTGCTGTTGTGTCGCCTGCAAATGCTCGTGCGCTTTTCCCAAAGCCTCATAAGCCACCTTCAACTCGGCGGCTTTTTGCAGCTCCAATTCTTTGCGTTCGTTCTCCGCTTGCAGGGCCTTGGCTTGCGCTTCTGCCGCCTGCGCGTGCAATTCAGATTCTCGGATTCTGGCCTTCTGTTCACGCCGATTCAGCTCGAACCTTCTGGCGGCAAAGAGAAAACCCAGGCCCAGGGCCGCGTAAAACGCATACATCCATTTCGTCCGCCACCACGGCGGCGTGATGGTGAGGTGCAGCGCCGCGCCTTCCTCGTTCCACACACCGTCGTTATTTGAACCTTTCACGCGCAGCGTATAGTCGCCGGGATCAAGATTGGTGAAAGTGATTTCCCGTTTGGCGCCGAGTTGAAACCAACGATCATGCAATCCTTCCAGCTTATAGGCATACTGGTTTTTCGCGCTATTTCGAAAATTGAGCGCCGCCACTTCAAACGAGAGAATCTCATCCTTGTAGGTCAAAGAAATGTGCGACGTTGCGGCTATTCCCTTTTCCGTGAGCGCGGCGCCGCCGGTAACGTCGGTGTTATACCGTTTTAAGCCCGTGACGACTATAGGCGGAATGTAAGGATTGTCCCGCACGCTCTCCGGAAGAAACACATTGAAGCCGTTGATTCCCCCAAAAAACAATTCGCCGTTGCGGCTTCGAAATGCCGCATCAGCGTTGAATTCGTTGCTCTGCAGGCCATCATGCACATCATAGTTGCGAAAGGTTTCGGCTTGGGGATCGAATTTGGATAGGCCTTTGTTGGTGCTCAACCAAAGATGGCCGTGCTCGTCACCCAGGATGCCATAAATCACTTCATTGGGCAAACCGTCTTTTTCGCGATAATGTTTGAATGTTTCCGTTTGGGGATCGAACCGGTTTAGCCCCGCTCGCGTGCCAATCCACAACACGCCGTCGTCATCTTCATGAATCGACCAGATCGAATTATTGCTCAGGCTATTCGGGTTCTTGGGATCATGTTGATAATGCCGGAAGGCTTCGGTGGCGGGATCAAATTCATCGAGGCCCTCGGCTTCCGTCGCAATCCATACTCTTCCTGCTCGATCTTCATGAATCAACCAGATCGCATTCGAACTGATGCTGCGGGAATTATTGGCATCATTGCGAAAATGCCGGAACGTTTCTGTGGCGCGGTCGAAGCGATTGAGTCCGCCGCCCCACGTGCCAAGCCAGAGCACCCCTGATCGGGCGCGATCTTCGTGAATCGAGGTCACCCAATTGTGGCTTAAACCCTGAAGAGACTTGGAATCGCGTTGATAGTTGCGAAAGCGCGCCTGGCCGCGGGCATCGCGGCTCATACGCGAAAGCCCGCCTCGTGTGCCGATCCATAAATCACCGGCGCGATCTTCATAAACGGTCCACACCGAGTTGTTGCTTAAGCTGCGAGAATCCTTCGGGTCGTTTTGATAATGCGTGAAGGTTTCAGTGATGCGATCAAACAAATTAAGTCCGCCGCTCATCGTGCCAATCCAAACATTTCCGGCGCGATCTTCATAAATCGTCCAGATGGAATTGTCGCTCAAGCTGCGAGGATTCTTGGGATCATGCTGGTAATGACGGAAGGATAACGGCGTTCGATCAACGCGGCTGACGCCGTCTCGCGTGCCGATCCAAATCGCGCCGGATTGATCTTCACGAATCGCATAAACCTCATTGCTGCCCAAGCTAAACGGGTTTTGCGGGTCATGCTGATAATGCCGGAAGCTTTGCGTGGCCGCATCAAAGCGGCTAAGCCCTCCGCCATATGTTCCAATCCAGAGCGCGCCGTTGCGATCCACATAAACCGGCCAAACGTCGTCATGACTCAGACCTGAAGGATTGTTCGAATCAAATTGATAGCGCTGAAAAATTCCTGTGTCGCGATTCTCGCGTCTCAGGCAAGAAAGCCCGGACTTGGTAGCAATCCAAAGCGTTCCTTGCAGATCTCCTGCGATGGCTCTGACGACATTGTCGCTCAGACTTTGGCGGTTGCCGGGATCGTGCCGGCAATGAACGAATGTCCCTTCTTCTCGATCGGCAGGATTCAAACGCGAAAGGCCGCCGCCCCAAGTGCCAATCCAGAGCACTCCCGCCTCGTCCTCATAAAGCGAGCTGACGGAATTGTGGCCGAGGCTTTCTGGATTGTTGGCATCGTTTTGATATCGTTTAAAGGCTCCCATCGTACGATCGAAGCGATTGAGTCCTTTTTCCGTACCAATCCAAAGCGTTCCAGCACGATCTTCATAAATCGTCAGAACATGGTTATTGCTCAAGCTCTGCCGATTTTTCGGATCGTGTTGATAATTCCTGAAGGTCTCGCTGGCTGCGTCGAATTGATTTAGGCCGCCGCCATCCGTACCGACCCAGAGTGTTCCGGTGTGATCTTCGAAAAGCGATTCTATTCGCGTGCTGCTTAGGCTTTGCGGGTCCTGAGGATCCGGTTTGTAGACAGTAAACGCATAGCCGTCATATTTATTCAGGCCGTCTTGCGTGCCGAACCACATGAAGCCGCGGCGATCCTGCAGGATACACTGCACCGTGTTCTGCGAGAGTCCCTGCTCTACGGAAAGCCGCTCAAATCGAAGTTGATCGTCCGAGACCGGCAATAAAGACTGGGCGGACAAAACTGTCCAACTCAATAGCCCGCTTAAACGAATGAGGGAAGCGAAGAATACTCTCATGGCCGAAGGCCCTGGCTCAAGAATCATGTCTCCAAGAGATTTGTCTTGCGAATCAAGACAATATAGTTATATTTCTGCAACATTCCATATCAAAACTTAATCGGAGGAGGTGAATCATGTCGAACGCCCAGGGCAATATCACGTTCGTGAACGAGAGCCTGTATGAAGTCAGCATCAATCGCGGGAGCGACTTTGTCATTGATCTGGCGCCCAAGCTATCATCCACGCAAAACACCGCGCCAGGCGAAGTGTGGACGATCATAGATAAAGGCACCGGACGAGAAGTCGACACGGTGACGGGAACAGACGGCGACCAAACCTGCCACATTAAATTTAAGCGCAGCCGCGGCGAGCCGATTAAAAGTGGCTCCGGCGGCAACTGATCTCCGTTGTTCGGTATCACAAGGCTTGCGGCCCGCTTTGCTCAATCAGCCGGTGTATATTCCGTTCGTTCAATTTTTACCGTCACCTTGGGTGCGATTCCTTCTCTTATCTTTCTCTTTGCATGGTTTGTCGCACCCATATGTCCTACCTCACATTTCTCATGGGTGAACGTACCCATCGTGTTGCATTTGCGTGAACTTTTCTAGGAGATAACCACGTGCCAACTCTCCCCAAATCACCAGGAGTGCTTTACCGTTTTTTGAGTGCTCGCGGACTTACCTTCCTGTTATTCGCTTTGATGCTGGCGATTTCGCCCGCCGCGGGTCAGCAAGAATCCGTGGTGCTGGTGCATGCCGGCAAAGCCTCCGGCTACGGCGTGGCTTACGGCAATCCGGGCAATATCGTCACCGCGCTTCACGTTGTAGCCGGGCGCTCGCCGATAACCGTGGTGTGGAAAAACCAAAAATTTTCTGCGGCGATTGAAAAAACCTATAAACCGGCTGATTTAGCCCTCCTGCGCTTGCAGGCCTCTCCCCCGCCCAACATCCCGGCGTTGAAAATTTATCCAGGCAATCCTCCGTTGGACACGCCACTCAATTTTTGGGAAGCGCCGGAAAAAATGTTTCGCATGGATAAGAAAGAAACCAAGCTCAATCGCGCCGTGCCGCTGGAGCAATTGGATAATCGCCTCGAGCGAAACTCGGCAGCCCTGGCGCAAGCGCTCTGCTCAGACGGCCAGAGCAATTATCCAACCTTGAAAACCAGTGTTTTTAAGTTTGAGGAAAAGAACATCAGAAAAGCGCATTCCGGCTCGCCCTTGACTTTTCAGGGACACATCGTCGGCCTGGTTGACGGCGGTCCTCCGATTAACGGCAAAGGTTTTATCTGGGCCATTCCAGCAGCCGGCAATTTTGCCAGATTATTGAGCGAGGGCTCGACCGCCATTCCTCGCAGCGCCTGTAGCTCCGAACGGCTGTACAGCGGCCTGCGCGCCGACAATCCGCATTTGGAAAATGATCCGGTGCTGGCGGAATTGGCGGAGAACGAGCCTTTTACGTTTGTCGATGACAACGGCAATACCATCGTCTTTACCCACGAGTACCGTGCGACTTGTAAGGACGTCTATGACACCATGTTCGAAGAAGAGCAAGCGTATATTCGTGATCTGGTAACGGAAAATGAAGCGTCCTTTGACGAAGGCGAACGGGCAACCCTATACGATTTGTATGAACAGCTCATCGACGTCTATCAAGAAGAGAATACCGGCGCCTCCATTGCTATTCCGGCGCAAAGCGACTTGAGTATTGAAAAAAGCGAAGGCCACACTCTGATCGAAGCCTCCAGTCCCTTCGAGGGCATCACCATGATTATTTTTGCGCGCAGCAATAACTCTCTCGAAGAAAGCCGGGCCGCGATGACATGGTTTGAAAGTTATATTCTCAGTGACCGCGAGGACTGGGCTACCGATCCTGAAGATGAGGATGAGATCGATGATTTTCTGGATGATGAAGAGGAGCCTTACTACAGCAAGCTCATGGGACGAGCCGCCGTGGATGAGAACGGCGATCCTGTCGCAGAGCTTTTTGCTTCTCTCACCATTGATGGAGATGATTTTCTCGGGGTTGTCGTCAAGGTGAACGATTGGCAAACGGTGGATGATGACAAGGAGGAACGGCTGTTCTACTATATGATGGAAGCCTGCGCGATGCTGACGGATTTTGCCTACTATTGAGTCAAGCCCAGTTCGCTTGCTCACGGAATTAGAAATCCCACAGACACGCAATCCAAGCTTTCTGTGGGATTTCTTTTTTCTGGGCGATGCCAATTGACTCATCTGATGATTTCATACCGTTCTTCCTCCTCCCGCGTCAGCCGGTAAACCGGCGCAGTTTTTAACCATTCAAAAATCGTTCTGGACGTCCACCAGAGAATGGCATAGCCGTCATCCGAGGCAGTAATAATGTATTTGCCGTTGAAGGAAAAATTCGCCGAATTCACGGGCAGCGTATGTTTGCCGTAATTGGCCAGCAGCTCACCGCGCATATTCCAGAGCTTGGCGCTGGCATCGATGGAAGCCGTGAGAACCTGCTGACCATCTGATGAAAATGCCACTGCCTTGACACCATATTTGTGCGCAAGACTTTCGAGCAAATTTCCCTGCTCATTCCACAACTTGACGGTATTTCCCGCGGTCACCAGCAAACGTTTTCCCGAAGCCGGAGAGAACGCAACCATCCGCACGTTCTCACCATGCTTGAAAGATTGCGCCGCAAAAGGCTTCTCTGCTTGCCACAACCGGGCAACGCTGTCGGCGCAGGCCGTGAGTATCTGATTCCCGTCCGGAGAAAAAGCGGCCGCGTAAACTTCATCATGGTGCTTGAAGACTTTGATCGAATCGCCGCTGGCGTTCCACAAAGTCACCGCGCTGTCCGAAGAAACCGTCAGGATTTGGCGGCCACTCGGGGAAAAGGCAACCGCCATCACTTCACCAGGATGCTGAAGCGCATATAGCGGAGAGCCGCCTGCCGTCCACAATCTCGCGGTGCTGTCGCGCGCAGCCGTGAGAATGCGGCTGCCCTCATCCGGCGAAAAAATTGCAGATTGCACTTCCCCGCGATGCGGCAAATTTAGCACGCGCGCCTCTTCAAACAGCCACAATCGCGCATTGCCATCTCGTGAGGCCGTGAGAATTCGTTTTCCATCAGGAGAAAAGGCCGCCGCGTTCACGACATCACCATGCGCGAGGCTGTCAAGCAGCACGCCGCGTTCATCCCAAAGCCGGGCAAAGCCATCATGCGAGGCCGTGACGATATGCTTGCGGTCAGGAGAGAAGCCGGCTGCGGTAACGCCCAAACCGTGCTGCGGCAGACGATGCACAAACTTCTGCGAAAGATCCCAAAGCTTTGCCGTGTGATCGTTGGCCGCCGTGAGAATCTGCGCGCCATCGGGTGAGAAAACCGCGTGGTTCACTTCGCCGCGGTATTTGAAATCGCCGAGAAAATTTCCCTGCTCATCCCAAAACTTGATGGTGCTGAGACTGTCGACCGTGACAGTCAACAAACGCTTGCCGTCAGGTGAAATGGCAGCGGCGACAACGCTGCTATCGATACTCCGCAGTATGTTGCCTTCACCATCGAGCAGCATGGCAATTCCATAAGATGAAATAGTCGCCACACGCTGCTGGTTGGCGGCAGGGATGACCTGATACGTTTCCTCCTCTTGTTTAAGGCGTTGGATGAGCGCGCGAAACTTCTCATCCTCGCTGCCGGCAAACGTTTTTAGAATGCGCATGCCGTCGGTTGAAAAATCGGAGAGATCAGCCGCGTGGCCGGCAGGCAGCGTATCGCTATCAACCAGCTTGCCATTCATTTCCCACAGCTTCACCATGCCGTTGGCCAGGGTCATGACTTGTTTGCCGTTCGGAGAGAACGCCGCGGATTCGACTTCATAGCCCTCGTGATCAAAGGCCTGCAGCAAATTTCCGTGTTCATCCCACAGCTTGGCGAAACCGTCCTCCGAGGCGGTGAGAATGCGCCGGCCATCCGGAGCGATGGCCGCGGAGGTGACATGCTTGTCGTGGGAATAGCTTGCCTCATAAAACGGCCAGAGTTCTTGCGAATGAAAAATCTCGCTCAATGTGCGAGTGACGGTGGCTGGTGAATTCGCGCCCAAAATCGCATATGCCGCCTCAGCAACCCGCAGCGCTTTGGTATTGTCAGTCTTGAAGAGATCTTTCGCAGCAAACGCCAGTTGATTCGCCTTGGAGCGTTTGTAATTGCGCTCCGACACCTGCCACTGCCAGCCCGCCAGCACGGCAAACAGAAGAATGCACACGGCCAAAACATTGCGGATGACCCGATTGCGCTTGCGTTCGCGCTCGCGTTGCGCCTTGCGCTCACGGCTGATTTGCAGCAGGCGTTCTTCATCGGCATCAAATTGCCGCATCCCCTCCCTGCCCTTTTCAGCCATTTCCAGATCAGCGTCATTCAGCCAAATGTCTTTTGCATTGGCGCGAAATTCCTCGATTCTGCTGTTTAAAATGCGCGCGGCTTGCTGCCCGGGCTTGACGGAGTTGCTGTATTCTTTGATCACGATCGGCGCGAGCAGCGCATGCGCCAAACCGGTGCCGCGCGGCGGAACATCCGTGAGCAGGTAAAGATCGCGGCATTTGTCCAGAAGTTGATCAAGCAAATGCTGCCGGCCATGATAAATTTTTTGCAGTTGCTCGGTGCTGAGACTCACCGCATTGCCGGAGGGCGTGGTATGCCGGTAAAGCAAATCCAACACCAACCCGGACTCCACCACACGGCTCTGCCAAATATTAAGCTGCTCGATCTGTTGTTTGAAAAATTCGCCGACCAGGCCGCCAGCTTGCTTAAGTTCTTGATACTGCCGCACGCTCAAGCGCGGCGCTTTGGCGTTTTCCTTGATCGCGGCCCGCCATAACCCGGTCAACACAATTTGCAGCATCGGCGCCAGCGGCGATTCCTCGCTTTCCAAAAGATCGCCGGCAATGATCTCAGGCAGATTGACGCTTTTGTTTCTATCAATCTCCAAATGAAACTGCGTTTGCGTGGCAGGATGCCGGGTAACGCCTTCCACGGCTTCGACGATTCCTTCCCAACTCAGCGGCGCAAGAAACATTTCTGCAAAGGGCAGCGACTGAACTTGCAGAGTTTCGCGCAGCGGGCCGTGAGATTCTTCGCGGCAACTGAGCAGGAGTTTTCCCTTGGGGTGCTTTTCTGTTTGTGTAAAAATCTGCTGCACGATATTCAAAAAGCCTGGCAGTGCCTCAGCGGGAACGGCCTCGCCTCGCTCAGGATGCGTCAGATTGTTCTCCACCTCATCAAGCACGAGCAACAGCGGCCGATTGGTTTTCTGTTCAATTCGAAGCCAATACTCGGCAATCGTCACTGTTTCTGCGGTCAACGCCGCAAGCTGCTGCCGCGCTTTTTCCAACACTTGCCGGGCGAATCCCGAGCTTTCGCTCATGGCTTTTTGCAGATCTGAGAGCTTGAGACGAAGTTCCTCTTGCCCGCGGGATTGCAGCGGCGGCAATCCGCATTCATCGCCTGTGTCCTGCAGAGCCTGCGTTAGTGTGTCAGCCAAACTTTTGCCGGGAAGGCAGCGCACGTATTTGATCGTGTAATCACTTTCGAGGCGCGGCATCAGCCCGGCCTGCAGCAAGGAGGATTTGCCCACGCCGGCTTTGCCGTAAAAAAGAAGAATTGGTTGACTACCGGCAGTGATTTGTGTATGCAGCTTTCGAATCTCTTCGCCGCGCCCGAAAAAGATCGCCGCATCCTCTTGCTTGAAATCTTTCAGCCAGATGAAGGGCGCGGCCGGCAGCCGGCGATAATAACTTTCCGGCAGCGGCAAACCAAACAGCGGCTGATTGGCAGCCGCCGGCAGGTTCCAATTCTTGACAATCTCTGCGCCTTCGCGATAGTAAATCTCCCACGGCAAGCGGGTCTCGGCTTCTTCCTCCGCAATGCCCTCGCCGTGCATCCCGCGGAAATTCGCCGTGTCTGTCTCGATGTTGATCTGATCGATCGCTTCTGCCCAGGCGCGTTCGATCGCGAGGCCGGCAGCCAATCCCCGGTAAAATCGCCCGGAGAGATTGGTTGCCACGGCATCATTGATTTTCTGCGACGTTCCGATCACCGCCGGAACACCTGCTTCGGTCAAATCCAGCGCCTGTTGTCGCGAGCTGCAGCCGTTCAAGAAAACCAGTTGCAGGCCTTTTTGCCGGGCGAGAAACGAAACCAGGCCTTCGCTGCGCGCGATGGCGTGCTCGCCGCTCAGTGATTCGAGCAAAAGCTCGTAGCTGTCGGCATGGCCGCCGTAGTGAAAAATGGCAATGCGATCCTGATATTCCTGAAACACATCGAGTATGTTTTCCACCGTCGTGTTTGAGCGCTCGACGATTTCACACAGCCCGGCCTGCCGCGCTTTCTGCAGCGCCTTGCGAATGCCGTCCAGCTCGGTGGGCAAATTGCGCAAGTACGCGCCGCCTTCGACGCGATCTTGCGCAAAGGCGAGGAAGATGACGGGTTTGTCAGATAAAATCGCTGGCATTGATTATTTGCGGCGTGATGCAGATTTGCGCTTGCCCTTTGCTTTTGCCGGTTTCCGGGTTTTGCTGCTGGTTTTCTTACTGACCTTCTTTTTCTCAGCTTTCTTCTTGCTGACTTTCTTTTTACCAGCCTTCTTCTTACCAGCCTTCTTCTTTACAACTTTCTTCTTTGCAGCCTTCTTCGGACTGGCTTTTTTCCCGGCAGTTCTCTTCTTTGCCGGCTCTGGGGGCGTGAGCGCAGCCCCGCGTGTTCGCGGTTTGCTTTGCTCAACCGGCATCTCCTCCTCAAGAGCTTCGACTCCGCGCGTGAACAGCGGCGGCAATTGAATATTGCGTTCAGATTCCGGAATCCCCATGCTGCGGGTTACCGGCACACCCAGCACTTGTTTGGCGCGGGTGTAGTATTTCACGCGATCCTCCAGGCCCTTCAATCCGCCATTGATCCGCTTGGTGATGGTTTCGAACATTCCGCCGTCGGCTAGCTCGTTCAGGCCGTTCTCGCGCCAATACAAACCGGCAATGCGAAATCCCACTTCCGGCGTCGCGGCTTTGTCAGGATCGTTGATGAGATCGACGTTAAGGCGGCTGCCGTATTTCTGATAGTTCTCGCGTCCGGTAATTTGAATCGGGCCGCGGCCGCGAAAGCGCCAGCCGTCGCCGCTCGCTTCATCGCCGTTGCCAATGCGGTTGGCATAAACATAGCTCGCGATCTTTTGCGGGTTGCGCTCATACTGCTGTGCTTTTGCGGCATCGAAGCGTTTGGGCCAGGTGGCCATCAAGCCCTTGGCGCCGTAGTTGAGATTCTCTACGAAGATGTTCAATTCGCCGGACTCGTGGGCGATTTGCGCCAAAAACGCGGCTTCGCGCTTGGGTGTGTTCACGCCGAACTCGTTTAGCGCGCTTTGCAGCGAGGGCAGAAATGCCGTGCGCTTGGCATCCGAAAGCTTGGGCATGATTTGTTTCAATGAATCGTCGGTGATCATGGTGTTTCCTTTTTCTGGTAACCTGCGTCAACGAGAAAGAAAATTATCGTCTTGGTATTCGCACATACACCCACTCCAATACGCCTTGATTGGGGGAACGCGGCCGGCGCAATTTCTCAAACTTGTGTGGGGCAAGAATTTTGTCGCCCGTCGCTTTCAGATAGAACTTCGGCGGCTCTTCGACCAATCCCGCCTCTCCCTCAAGACGATAACCGAACAGATAAGCATAGACTTCGAAAATGTTGTGGAACGGCAAATATTCTGCATTGTGCTGCGTGAACTTCGCAGAGGTCAAATAATCGAGATCGTGAAGATGAACGCTGGTATCGCCAACAACTTCGCTCAGCAACTTTTCCACGGCGTCTCTCCTGCCGAATTCAAAGGAGCTTAGATAGCCAAGATTTCGCAGGCGGATGGTCTGGTCTTTCGCGCCGGAGGCCAGGATTTTCCCGGCGGGATCAAAAGCAACACTGGTCACCGGCGCTGTGTGCATGCGAATAACATCAAGCTCACGGCCGGATTGCACTTCCCATAATCGTACCGTCTGGTCCCAAGAGCCGGAAGCCAGGCGTGTGCCATCGGAATTGAAAGCCACGGTCAGCACGGGGCCACGATGTCCGATGAGCCGCTTTGCGTGGCCGGTTCTGAAGTTCCAAAGGTGCACGGAGTTGTCCCACGAAGCAGTCGCCAGCGTGTTGCCCTCCGGGCTGAAGGCTATGCTCCACACGCCGTTTTTGTGGCCGTCATAGGTTTTTAAAAGTTCCAACTCGCCTTCCTTGAGCAGCCATATGTGAACGAGCTTGTCGCTGCCCGCGGAAGCCAGGAGATTGCTCTCCGGGCCAAAGGCAACACTACGGATCTTGTCATTGTGGGCGACCACGCTGAATGGCTTGGGCGCGCGCGCCTGCAAATTCCACAGGCGAATCTTGCCGTCGCTCGATCCCGAAGCCAGGTATCTTCCATCGCGGCTGATGGCCAGACTCAAACCGTCTCCGTGATGCCCGGTAAGCTCTGAGATTCTGCCCGATTTCATATCCCACAATCTAATGAAATCATCTTCCGCACCGAAGGACAGGAGTGAATCATTCGGAGTAAACGCCAGACTCAACAGGGCTGCGGCACCTCCGACTCTGCGGACAAGTCCACCGGCGAAGCCGTCGAACATTTCCCAGCGGCGCAGGCGGTGATCTTCTGCAGTAGAAACCAAGTACCGGCCGGACGGGCTAAACGACAAGCCGCTCACGGCCGACTCATTGCTCAGGAGGACATTTTGGTTGGCGCTTTCTTGGACATTCCAAAGACGAATGCTCTTATCCCACGAGGCCGAGGCCAGCACTGTCCGAGTGGAATCATGATTGAAGGCAACGCTGAGAACCTTGTCGTGATGTCCGTCAAACGAAACCAATTCGCTGGCGGCTTGGATATCCCAAATCCGAACGGTTTTATCGCCGGAGCCGGAGGCCAAAAAGTCGCCACTATGATTGAAGGCCACACTGAGCACGTCATCTTCATGGCCGCTCAACTCCAGCATCAAGTTGAGGTCCAATTCCTTGGGAGTTCTGATGCCCGGTCCATAGACGAGCAATTTTCGCGTTTCTTTTTTTACGGCATCTTCCATCAGCGCAGCTTGATAGCGATTTGTTGGCACTTCACCAATTTTGCGTTTTATGCTCTCCAAGAAAGCGACTTCTCCGGTAAACCAGTCATCTTCCATGCTGCGTAATGCACTCAGAATCTCGTCTGGAACTTTGATGGTCAATTTCTCAAAAGAACGCTTGGTCAACTTATAGCTCACGGTGCCGGTGGGCAGGAATTTCCACGGCCCGGGCGACGATTTCGTGAAATCGAGCAATGACTTTTTCCAAATTCGAATCTGATCGTCACTGGAAGCAGTTGCCAGACGGGTTCCCGCACGGTCGAAGGCCAAAGAATTGACGGCTTTGTCGTGAGCAATCCAGCTCGTTATTCTTTGCTGAGATTCGAGGTCCCAGAAGGTTATCATGCCCAGGCTGTCGCCGGAGACCATCAGATTGTTTCTGGGATGAAAGGCGACAGTTTGAACGCTGCTGCCAAGCTTTGCCGGAGCATTGTCGCTGGCCTGGAATTCGGCATGACCGGTCACTTCAGTGTTTCTTTGCCAGAGGCGAACAGTTCTGTCTGCCGAACCCGAGGCGATAAAAGCTGCGCTGTGATCGATGGCAACACATTTTACTGCGCCGGTGTGTCCGGTTAGCGAATCCGCCAGCGTCCTCTGTTGCACTTCCCATATCCGCACGGTCTTATCCTCGCCGCCGGAGATCAGAAGCATTCCATCGTGACTAAAGGCGAGGCTCAAGACCGCACCTCTGTGGCCCGGCAATCGATGCAGCTGCTCACCGGTAAAACGATTCCACAGCAACACTGATCCATCGTGCGAACCGGAGGCCAACAATGAATCATTCGGACTGATGGCCACGCAGTTAACCTTGTCCCAATGCCCGGCATTTGCGCCAAGTTCTTTGCCGGTGTTGGCATCCCACAACCGAATGCTGCGGTCGCTGGAGCCGGACAACAAAAGCACGCCTTTGCTGTCATCTGGATTGAAGGCGAGAGTTCGTACCGCACCGTCATGGTCATGCAGACGATGCTTTGCTGTTCCAGAATCGATATCCCAAATTCCAATAGTGGAATCTTGCGAAGCCGAAGCCAAGAGCCTGCCATCCGGGCTAAAGGCAATCTTTAGCACCTCGCCCCTGTGTCCGGCTAACGTGTGCTTGGGTGACTGCTGCTGCACATCCCAGAGATGAATCATCGTGTCCTTTGCGCCGGATGCCAAAACCTTTCCATCCGGACTAAACGCCACCGAAGAAACCGCGCGTTGATGTCCCGACAAAGTGCCGATGATCCTGCCAGTCTTCACTTCCCACAAACGAACGGCGCCATCTTGGGATCCTGCGGCGAGCAGTTTACCATTGGGGCTGAAGGCCAGCGTCTCCACCGCACCGCCGGTGCTGCGAATAACACGCAGGGTGTCGAAAATGGCAACCGGCCTGATGAATGGGAAAAATCTGCTCAAGGATGCGCGCAGGAAGCCCGGAGTTGCAAGATTCCACAACCGGATGCTGCCGTTGCGCGCAGAAGAGGCCAGCATTCGGTCATCGGGGCCGAATGCCACGCTGCGAATATCAGCCTGCTGCGCATTCCATGCTTGCACGAGAGTATCCGCCGCAAGCTCCCACAATTTGATGGTATCTTGTGAGGCCGAGGCAAGCCATCTGCCGTTATTACAAAAATCAATGGCGGCAATGCCGGCAGTATGGCCGCGCAGAGAATTCAGTTCGGCGCCGGTCACCATGTCGCAGAAGCGGATGGTTCCGTCATCGGAGGCAATGGCGAGGAGCTTGCCCTCCGGGCTGAATTCAGTCTGCCGGATTTCGTTCAAAGTACCCGGCGAGCACCAAAGCTGTTGATAGATTCCGGCAGCAATTCCCTGCCGGATGAGTCTTTCCTGAGAAAGCGGCAGGCTTTTTTGATTGTCCTGGCCAAGCGCCGCGAGCGTGTACAGCCACGATTTCTGCAACTCGCGGGGCTCCAGGTCCTGCAACGCGCGGCCGGCTTTTTCTTCGAATTGTTTGGCACGGCTGAAATTGTCGTCGTAGTATTTGAGATTCTGCACATTCCGCTTTTGAATAAAAGCCACAATCGCCAAAATGAGAAAGACGGCGCCAATTGCAGCCGTCCCGGCCAGCACCCGCCGTTGCTTGCGTTTGGATGCTGATTTGCTTTTTTCGACAAAAGCGGCCGTCTCCCGGCTCAGTTTCAATTTATCGAGATAGGGATCGATATAATTGATTTCTTCCTTATTCAACAGCGTATGCGTCTGGTCGAAAGCCGCGAAACGATCGTTAATGAGCTTTTGAACTTTCAACAAGTTTTTCCGCTCGAGGCTGCGCCTCTCGTTAATGCGCCCGGCAAGCGTATCGTGGGAAAGCTCATACACGCCCTCGAGATTTCGCAGAATTCGGCTGCGCTCCAACGCCGCCAAACCAGCGTCAATGACAGGATCCGTCATTTGCAGCTTGGTGGAGAGCTCTGCACGCAACACCGGCTGCTTGGTTCCTTCCAGGGTGGTGAATTCTTCGAGAATGAGTTGCACCGCTTCCGGGGGTGTTTGCCGGAATTTTGCGGCAAGTTCTCTTTGAATGGCACGGGTCTGTTCCTCCAGAAAATCAACCATCACATCGCCCAGGGCGCCGGTTTGCCGCACCAATCGTTCGGTGAAGACGATGGGTGTTTGGCTGCCTCCCACGCCGCCATTCTGCTCGGCGGCGGCCTTGCGATAGAGCTTGTCAAGGTAGACCTGCAGGTAGGAAAGCTGCACGCCGGCGCGACCGTCGCTCAAGTTGTCGATAATCTGTTGCACCGTCGCCTCGCCCGCTTCAAACTGCAGGCCAAAAGCAGCGGTGGTCCCGGTGATCACCTGCTGCACATTTTGTAGATTCATCGGTTCCACGCGGAAGCGTTTGTTGAACAGCGAGGGCACCGCCTTTTCGAAGTTGTACAACATCGCGATGTACTCTTCGCGCATGACAATGATAATCTTGCAGGCGAGGTCGGATTTGAGTAGCGCGGCAATGGTGCGGATGAATGTCTGTTGTTCCTCGGGGGAACCGAGGATGAAGATTTCCTCGAATTGGTCGAAGATCAAATAGATCGGACGGAGATGATCGAGATACAACGATTGAATGGCCGCGGGAACAGCAGTCTCATCTGTAATTGGGGTTTCAGCGCGCCGTCGAATTTCGCGATGGAGCGAGATGTTGATGTTGTCTTTGCGCCGGACAAACACTTCGAACCAATCGGTGGGCTTGAAACGATTGGCCAGGCCGCATTGAATCAAACTGGTCTTGCCCGTGCCCGACTGGCCGTAAACCAGCACCAGATTCGTTTGAAAAATGAGTTTGTAAAGCTGCTCGATCTCCTCCGTGCGGCCGAAGAAGATTTCTTTGTCTTGGCGATCGTAGGCATCGAGAAATTTGAAGGGAGATGTCATGGCGGCTCGAAAAATAATTTAGGTCGAAATAGACTGCTTATGCGATTGTTGGGATTTAATAAACTGAATCATCTTATTTGTTCGACATGGCCTGTCGAAATTCTTCAAATTGCTTTTTGATTTGAGGATAGCGTTCCTCCGAGACAATCAACTCATCCTCGGCATTGTCGACAAATCTGAAATGGAAGCTGTCATCTGCCGCATTATGGTGGGAATAGAAAAACAGCTTGGAATTTTGGTCGCCGGTGAAGGCGTTTTCGTCGATAATAAAAGGCGACAGGCTCAGGTATTCTTTGACATCTTCAACGGTTTTCAAAAGAATCACCGATTCGCTGTCGGTGAAGGCGGGATAGACTTCCTCGCTGTCCATGATTCCAGCGGTCACCCGGTCCAGCACGACCTGACTGTGGCGGTAGGCAGGATTTTTGTGACGGGGTTTGATGATATCAATCCTCTTGATGGCCGTGAGCTTATACTTGACCAGAAAAGCCAGGGCGGACATGATGGCACCCAAATGCTTTTCTGCCTGCCAACAAAAACTCTCGATCTCTTCGGCCGCCACTTTACCGCGCAGCAGCTCGGCTCGCATTTCTTCCATGAAACGATAGGCGTGGTCAAACTCCTCGAATTGCAGCACAGCGTTGAGATCAGAGAATTCTTCCACAAACGGCGCCACCTTATTTTCGTGAAGAATGTTCCCCACGGCGGCAATCAGCTTGACATAGTCGAACGTCGGCTGGCTTTCGGCGTTGAGCGCAAAAAAACTGTTGAGTTCCGCCAAATGCGCATCGCTGAACGTCAAGGCCGGATTGCCGTGCCGCGCATCCCAGAGTTGCGACAGCACGGCGAAGCAGAAGAGCTCGGCCACGGTTTCATAAGTCAGCACCAATTGCCGCAAGCGCTGCACGTCGATGGTATTGCCGGCAAAGAGCTTGCGCAATTGCTCGCCCACCGGCGCGGGAAAGCTGTCGATGATCTGCTGGCGCACCATGCGCAGGTCTTGCCGCTTGCTTTGTTTGGCGGCTTCCCACAAAACCCCCACCTCGGGGCTGTGCTTGGCCACGGCATTGAACAACGTTTCGATCAGCTCCGTGTTCACGGGCGCGCCAGCTTTAGCCGAAACCGCAGCGCCGCGGATGATCACCTGATGCTCGGCAGCTTCCGGCAGCGTCCAGGCGAGCGCCTCATTGCCGTTCTCATTGACATACAAACCCCACGGCATGCCGGTTGGCTGGGTTTCCTCCTTACCGGCCCAGTTCATGCCGCGAAACTCGCCGACTTCTTTTTCCTTGCCGTAACGCGTGGCGACAAACGCTTGGGCGGTTTGGAAGGCCTTTTGGATGCTGGCTTTATTCGCGAGCGCCTGATAAAATTGTTCGGCAAACTTGGTCGCCATTTCATCGTTAATGGGAACCGAAGTGGCGATGACCGCCTTGACACCGCCGGCAAACAGTTTCTCCACCTGATCCTGGGTGGCGCATCCGTTCAGGAAAACCAATTGCAATGCCTTTTGCTGACCCAGCAACTGCGCCAATCCAGCGGCATTTGCCATCTCCGCCGCGCCGCCGGTGGCCTCCAATTGCAGATGCGTGCCGCTGGCGTGGCCGCCGTAATGAAAAATTGCAATACGGTCGCTGTAGCGATTGCACAGATCAAAAATATCTTCAATCGAAGTATTCTCTTCCTTGTGCACCTGGATATATCCGCGATCATGATGCTGCTGCAGGGCTTTGAAGATGCTCTTCCGCTCGCGAATGATCATGTTGAGATAAGCATCCTGATCGTTGGAAAAGGCCACAACGATGAGGGGTTTGGCGTTGGTTTCGCTCATGAAGCAGTTCCTTTGGTAATTGGCGCACGGACCGCGTGGAAATCATAAAGCAGCAAGGATAACAAAAAAAACTAAAAATCTACACGAATTCGTGCATTTCGCGGTATCCGTGTTCAAAAAATCTCACCATTTCACCGCTGTCAGCGCATTCTTTCCGGCTTCAGAAATAAAGTAATTCAAATGATGACACGCGACGTTCTCCCGAATCGGCATGGGGTTGCGCGAGCCCTCGATGCCCAAAATGCTTTCGACGCCCACGGCAATGTCATGCGCGCCGCTGCCAAACAGAACATCAAAAACAATTCCTTTGCCGGCCTTTTCCAACAGCTTGGTAAAAAATCGGTCGGAAGGTTCTTCATACGCGTCCACATTGCCGGCGAGAATGATATAGCGCACGCCGGGGTCGCCGCTGCTGTTGAGCGCGGCCATGAACTCCGAAGCGGGATTCATCTGTTCCAACGTCGGCGTGATTTTTTTCGAGCGATTCAAGGCAAACAGAATCGCGCCGTTGAACGGAATCAACGCCGGCACATAATTCATCGCCACGCCGGTGAGCACGTTTAGAATCTTGCGCGCCGAATCGATCTTGCCGAAGGGCGAGCCGTTGTTGGGCGTGCCGCACATGACGAGATGATCGACCATGCTGTTGCCGCCTTCGCGCTCGATGAACCAGCGCGAGACCAGGCCGCCCATCGAATGCGCCAGCAGCGTGAGCTTTTTGTTGTCATTGGCGCCCAGGCCGGCTGCTTCGAGCTTTTTCTTGAGATCGAGCGCGGTCTCGGCAATCGGTGTGCTGAGGTTTTCGTAATCGTAAGTCAGCACGAGATCGAATTTTTTGTCGAGGCCGGAGGCATGCAGGCTCTTGGCGATGTTCTCAGAGTCGCCGATGATGCCGTGAATCAGTACGACGATGTTCTGTGCGGCATTCACTTTTTCGGCAAGCATGCTCTTGTGCTGCACGATTGCGCCGCCCTCCTTGAACTCCACCCAGCACAATTGATTGACGTTATCCTGCTTGAGATAGGTTTTGAAAAAGTACAGCTTCAGCGCCTTGCCCACGCTGCGGCGGTTGTCCGGAACTTCGGGAATGTGATCGATGCTGATGTGGGTGTTGCCCTGCTCATCTTTGAACGTATCGCCGCCGAGCATGACATGCTGGCCGTCGAACACGAACGGCAGAATGCCCTCGTCGGCGTTGAGCGGAACATTCACCTCGATTTCCAGCGGATTTTGTGCCAACGCTTCGGCGTTTTGAATATCGGTCAACTCCAGAATGTTCTCGCTGTCGCCGCGCGTGCCTGCGCTAAAATTGAGCATCTGCAACCCGCGGTGCTCGAACGCTTTGTAGAAATCAAAACCCTGGCCCGCGCCGCGCGTCCCGGTTGTGGCCGCGTTCAGGCTGAGATTGGCTTTGACGGAAGGATGGCCCTTGACGACGATCTTGCCTTTGGCCAGCGCGGTATCCTTTGCGCCCACCTGATCGAGCTGGCGGACGACTTTGATGCAGAGTTTTTTGGCAAACCATTCGTCTTGATACATCTTTGCTTGATCTTCCTCGCCCACGCCGCCCATGCCGCGCGTGGCAGGCAGATCTTCCCCAAAATTTTTCACATTTTTCTGCGCCAGCAAGAAATCGTCAATCTTTTCGGTGCTGACGATCAGTTTGAGGTTGTTGATTTCTTCCTTGACTTTATATTCCTGGCCCTCGATCATCGTGTCATCCAGGTCGAAGTAATGATCCGGCTGATCGCCCCACACGGTGACGTACTCCTCGCCCTGCGGCACCGGATCGTTTTTGATCTTGAAGATGCCATACTTCGACGAAAAATAGAGTACCAGAAAATGCAGGGGCTGTCTGGTGCGGTTGCGTATTTGAATCTTGCCGCGAATTTTCTTCCACTCCTTGCCGGATTTCACGTAATCCAGCGTCATCTCATCTTGTTCGTACTGATGCGGTTTGCCATTCTCCGGGGTTTCGGTGAAAACAAAATCGATTTCATCCTTGTTCATTTCAGAATGGTGATTCTGCAGCGCCAGAATCCGTTCCCATTGCACCACCGGCTTGAGGCCCTCATAGAAAATGGTTTTAGCCGATTGTTCGGAATAATCTTTGACGCCCAGAATCTTCACATTCGTTTCGCGTTGTTTCAGCACGAATTTCCCGCCCTCAGCAGCAAGCGCATAGCGCGTGCCTTCGGGGATGTCAGTCAACTCCACTCCCAGCGCCGCGCCCACTTCGGGTGTCAATGCTTTTTTCAACACTTCCGTGCCTTTGGCCTCACCTTCCAGGTAGACGAACACCGGCGCAGCCGGCATGTTGGTTATTTCGGCTTGATACTGCACCTCGGGGTCGATCTGGAAACCGGGTTCCAAAATACTAGTCTGCGGGCCGACTTTGACAATGGCGGCATTTCCCGCAAAACTTGCAGCATCATCGCCGCGATAAAGCGCGACCCTTACAACTTTGGTTGAATCCGTGGGAATTCCGGGCACCGGTGCCACCGCGCCCGCGTCGATTTTCCAAGCCTGGCTATCAACCTCGAAATAAACCCGATGGCGATGCGCCGCGCCGGAGGCGGCCCGGCCCAGGAAGCCGGCATAGGCATCAAAATTCTCGTAGGGTTCGAATTGGGGGCTTTGGTCTTCGGCGCGCGTGCGCACGGCGGCGCGGCAGCGCACAAATAAATCCGCGTAACTAATATTGCCGCCGGATTTGCTCAAAACTTCGATCAACGTGTCCGTAAACACACCGCTGGAGTTCACGGTTTCCTGGGCAAGCTGCGTGCGCTCACAGGCTGCCAATAAAATATGTTTGCTAGCCGGGATCGCCAACCGTTCTTTCTTCTTTTGCCGCTCCGCATAATAGCCGTCAACATAGCTCTCCAGCGGCCTTTCCTTTGTCACCTCGTGAGTGAGGCGGGCTTTCATTCCTTTAAAGGCGTTGACGTTCCGCGTGCCGGAACCGGAGTGGCAGCAATCCAGGAGAACGGCCACATGGGGGTCATTCTTCGCCAGTTCCGCCAGCAAGACGGCCAGTTCTTTGTCGGCCAGATCATAACCGCCGGGGCCGCGGCTGTCATAGCACACCAAGCCCTCATCCTTGCCGTCGGGATAAAATTCCTTGAACGCGGCGGCGGCCTCGTCCCAGGCCACGACCCGGTCGCCCTCGACGACGATCTCGGCAGGCAGTCCGTCCGGCGGCCGGAACGGCGTCTTCCACGGGGCTCCCTCCTCGACCGTCAGGACGAGGTCGGGAGGGGCGTCCCCGCCGGCGCGCCGCCGCGCCAGCCAGTCGAGCTCGGCCCCGGACGGCGGCGCCCCGGCCAGCGCGACCCGGCGGCCGCAGAGGAGGAACGCCTCAGGAGCCGTACAGCTCCCTCGCCTCCGCGGCGAGCCGGGCACGCCTCTCGGACGGCCCGTCGACGGTGAGGGCGTCGCCCGAGAGCTGGTGCGCGAGCGCCGGGCAGAACGGTGCTGCGGCGACGGCTCCCCCCTCCGCGAGGAGCATCGTCGTGGCCCGCGTGGCGGTCTCGGCCGCTTCCCTCCGCGCCGGCGAGCCTCTCCACATCTGGCGCAGCGGCGTCCGCCGGACGTTCCCGAGGGCGACGTGCCGCCACTGGACGCACGGGAAGACGTTCCCCTCCGGGTCGACGGCGAGCCCGATCCGGCCGACGCCGCACGCCGGCTCTCCCGGCTTCCGATCGCGCGCGGCGCGCAGCGCCGGGTACTCCGGCAGGGAGAGGACCGCTCGCATCCCCTCCTCGGTCGGCGCGAACGCGAGCGGCGAGAGATCGCCGTCGTCGCGAGGCGTGATCGAGAGGTCGAGGACGTACGGAAGGCCGCGGCCGCGCACGAGGGCGATCATCCCCGGGACCTCCCGCTCGTCGAGTCGCGTCACCGGCGTCTTCACCGTCACCCGGACGCCGCGCGAGAGGAGCCGATCGACCCCCGCCCACATCGCCGCGAAGGACCCGGGCCGACCCGTCGCGGCGTCGTGCGTCGCGGGCACGGCCCCGTGGACGCTCACCTCGACCGCCGCGGGGAGGAGCTCCGCGATCGCCTCCGCCCTCGTGTCGTCGACGAGGCTCGCGTTCGTCAGGACCCGCACGGCCAGCCCGCGCGAGCGGGCCGCGCGGGCGATCTCGAGGAAGCCGGGGTGGGCGAGCGGCTCGCCGCCCGTCAGGGAGACGGTCAGGATCCCCAGCTCGCGGAGGTCGCCGAGGAGGGCGACCCACTCCCCCGTCGTCAACGGCGAGCGGTCGTGGTGGCGCGGGTTGTAGCAGAAGACGCAGCGCCAGTTGCAGGCGTAGGTCAGCTCCAGGCTCGCCATGAGGGGCTGCTCGGCGGCGAGGGCCCGGGCGTTGAGCCGGGCCTGCCCGGCGCCGGTCACGGCGCGGGAGAGACGAGCTTCCTCGCCTCCATCCCGGTGAGGAAGGCCCGGACGTCGGACAGGGCCCGGTCCGGGGGGATCCCGAACGCCGCCGCCATGTCGCGCGCGATCTCCTCGTCGTCCGACCCGGCGACGCGCGACCAGACGAACGTGCCGGCCTCGTTCAGGCCAAGCGACCTCCCGGCGGAGAGGTCCACGACGACGGCCTCGCCGGCCACCGTCTGCCAGGCCACCCGGGGGTCGATCTTCCAGCGCATCGCGGCTCCCTGCTGCCTCAGCTCGCGGCGCTGTCGATGCTGCAGATGAAGTCGGTCTTGGTGCAGGCCAGCGTCAGCGCCGCCCGGACCTCGATCGGCTCCTCCCATGCGACCGCGGGCGGGTCGTACCGCCGCGCCGGCCCGTCGGCCTCCCCGTCCCGGCCGTCCGGCCGGCCCCGCGCCTTCTCGTCCATCGCTCCGCGCTCAGGGGGCCAGGTCGAAGGAGACCGGCGGTGTGCAGGGGCTCTTCTCCCGGTCGAGATAGGCCTCCACCTGCCAGGTCCCGTAGAGGGAGTTCTCCACCACCATCGTCCCTGCGACCGGGAGCGTAGCAGAGACGCTCCACCAGGTGCCCTTGCGGTCGGTCGTCTTCTGGAGCGTCCGGACCGGGACCGGACGGGGGTACCCCTCGAGGACCGCTTCCGTCGCCCCCGTCGCCCTCGGGTCGAGGGAGAACGGAACGGCGATCTCCTGGTAGAGGGCTCCCTTGGGAAGCAGCACGCGGAGCCTCAGGACGTGCTGGCCCGGCGGCGCCAGGGCGAAGACGACCCGGAACTCCAGGTCCTCGATCGCCGAGGCGGAGAAGGGGGTCCCGCCGCCCTTCCCCGCGGGCAGGGAATCGACCTTCACGCCGCTGCAGGCGAGCCCCTTCGTCTGTCCGGCGGCCTCGCCGGCACCGGGGTGAAGGCCGGGATCCTCAAGTGCGCCACCGACGAGCCGGGGGTCACGCCGGGGGTGGAGCGGGTGCTGAGGGCCGTGGCCCGGGCCCACCGGGAGACCGGGGCGCCAATCTCGACGCACACCCACGCCGGGACCCGGCGGGGCCTCGAGCAGCAGGCGATCTTCACCGAGGAGGGCGTCGACCTGTCGCGGGTCGTGATCGGGCACTCGGGCGACACCACCGACGTCGCGTACCTCGAGGAGCTGATCGCCAACGGCTCGTACCTCGGCATGGACCGGTTCGGCATCGACCTCGTCCCCTTCGAGGACCGGGCCGGGATCGTCGCCACCATGTGCGAGCGGGGCCACGCGGACCGGATGGTGCTCTCCCACGACGCCTCGTGCTTCATCGACTGGCTGCCCCACGACCTCCTGCCCGTCGTGATGCCGAACTGGCACTACCTCCACATCCACCACGAAGTCCTCCCGGCCCTGCGCGACCGCGGCGTGACCGAGGAGCAGATCCGGGCGATGCTCGTCGAGAACC
>SZPB01000005.1 GCA_030263535.1 Cytophagia bacterium CHB2 | reverse complement strand
CCGAGCATAGTCCGTAACCACGTTGGGTGAAAAGTTCAAATTTTCCACCCACAAGATAATATCAAATGTGCCGACGCACAACCACTTTCCGGCCAAGCTTCTAGTTCGTTCCGCCCGCCTTGACGTCGCCCGCGCTGTCAAGCTGGCGATATTTTTCCGAGTATTTCCGATACAACGCTTCATGTTTGTTGCCGAGATCGATGCGCCGGCCTTGAATAAACTCGTGCTCGACCTGCGTAGGAATTTCGAGCGGATCGCCGTTGGTCACGATCAACGTCGCATCTTTGCCGGGTTCGAGCGAGCCGACACGATCGGCAACGCCGAGAATTTGAGCCGGATAGAGAGTGATGGCTTTTAGCGCCTCTTCCCGCGGCAGGCCATACGCTGCCGCCGTCGCCGCTTGATAGGGCAAGTTGCGCACGTTGGCATTGTCGAAATCCGCGAGGCAGAATTTCACGCCCGCGGCATGCAGTTTCGCCGGAACCGTGAACGGCGTATCGTAAGGCTCCCATCCGCGGTTGGGCAAATCATGAACCTGGCCGTAAATCACCGGCACGTCTTTCGCCTTTAACAAATCCGCGACGCGCCACGCATCCTGCCCGCCGGTGATGACGATGCGAAGATTCTCTTCGACCGCCCACTGCACGGCCGCTTGAATTTGTTTGATCTCACCGGCATTCACGAACACCGGAATTTTTCTCTCGAACACCGGAATCATCGCTTCCCAGCGCGAATCGCTTTCATGAAAAACGCCTGCGGTTTTGGCTTCGCCGGCTTTGGCTGTCATGTAAGCGCGGCCCTGCGCAAACGCCTCTTTGAGTTTTTCCATGTTCTCTTTCATCTGCTTGCGCTGTTCTTCGTCGCTTTGCGTAATCCACCAGCGCCGCTGCAGCGTCATGTTCGGCCAATTCACGTGCATGCCCACCGGCGCTTTGAGCGTCATCTGTTCCCAGGTCCAACCGTCGAGCATGATCAATGCCGAGGTGCCGCTGATGATGCCGCCTTGCGGCACGCTGAGAGCGAGCGCCACGCCGTTCGCGCGCGTCACCGGAATCATTTCGCCGTCGGGATTCACCGCCACTTCCGCGCGCACATTGGGATTGATCGGGCCGGTTTCAGAAAAGTCCACAGTGGCGCGCACTGAGCCGATTTCGATCAAACCCAATGTCGTGTTCGCGTCGATCATTGCGGGATAAACATGCTTGCCGGAAACCTCGATGCGCTCGGCATTGGCGGGGATGCTCACATTTTGCCCCAGTGCCACGATTTTGCCTTGATCGAACACGATGGTGGCGTTCGCGATTGCCGGCGTGCTCACCGGATGAATCGTTGCGCCCACCAGCGCGATTGGCCGGGTTTGCAGCGGCGCCGGCACCTGGCCGTAGTTTTGCGCAAGAACGTTAGCTGCAAGCAACAAGCTGATTAAGAAAACGAATTTTATTTTCATCACTGATGGCTCCGTGTTGGGTCTAGTTCGTAGTTGACCCTTCAGGGTCAAGAAGTTTAGTTACCGAACGCGCCTGAAGGCGCGACTACGAACTCAATCCGTGGGTTTCTTTGCCTCGCGCGGACTATCTTTGGCGCTCTCTTCTTTTTCCATCAAAACTTTTTGGATCAACGCAGCGCGTTCTTTTTCGACTTCCGCTCGCATGCGGAGATCTTCCTCACGATCGAAATACTTGCGGCCCTCGATCCACGTCTGCTCGCACATCGAATAGGTTGACAGCGGCGAGCCGTTCCAAATCGCGAAATCCGCGTGTTTGCCGGCTTCGAGCGAGCCGACAAGATGATCGACTTTGAGTTGAATCGCAGGATTCAGCGTGACGAACTTCAGCGCTTCTTCCTCGGGCACATTGCCGTATTTCACTGCTTTTGCCGCTTCGAGATTCATGCGCCGCGCCAACTCGCCGCTATCCGAGTTGAACGAAACTACGATGCCCTGCTTGTGCATCATCGCGCCATTGTGCGGAATGGCATCGTACACTTCGAACTTGTACGCCCACCAATCGCTGAAACACGAGGCCGCCGCGCCGTGCGTGCTGATGGCATCCGCGACTTTATACCCTTCCAGCACGTGTTGGAACGTTCCGACTTTGAAGCCGAACTCATCCGCCAGGCGAATGAGCATTAAAATTTCGTCCTGGCGGTAAGAATGGCAATGAATGAAGCGCTTGCCGTTCAAGATTTCAACCAGCGTTTCCAGCTCCAAATCGCGGCGCGGCGGGATGGCCGCGACCGCATTTTTCTTGGCGGCGTTGAATGTGTTCCACTCCTTCTCATAATCGCGCGCGGCTTTGAAACGATCACTGATGATTTGCTCAACGCCCATGCGCGTGGCGGGATAACGGCTCGAAGGCTGCGAGCTGTTGCTGCGCTTGACGTTTTCGCCCAGCGCGAATTTTATGGTCGGCGGCGCTTCGACGAATTTCAATCCTTCGGCATCCGCGCCCCAGCGCCATTTCATGGTTTGATTTTTTCCGCCAATCGGATTTGCGGAGCCATGCATCACATGTGCAACCGTCAGCCCGCCGGCAAGTTGCTGATAGATGTTGATGCTGGTGGGATTAATCACATCTTCGATGCCGACTTCCGAGGTCACCGCCTGGCCAGATTCATTGATCGACGAAGCGGCGGAATGTGAATGCGCATCGATCAAGCCGGGCGTGACATGTTTGCCTTTCGCATCGATAATCATCGCGCCGGCAGGCGCCGTCAAGCTCTTGCCGATTTGCGCGATTTTACCGGCTTTGATCAGCATATCCGCGTCTTCGAGTTTGCCCTGCGGGCCGCTGGTCCAAATCGTTGCCCCGCGCACCAAAACGGTTTGCGGCTGCTCGGGCGCGCTGCTGCGGCCATAGCCGCCAAAGGGATAAACTTTCTTCAAAACCGCAGGCGCTGCGGCCGCCTTGATTTTCTCCGAAGATTTTTCTTCAAACGGCGCGGTTTGTTTCGCGCTCCACGAAACCGCAGAGCCGTCGGCCAGCTCGCCGTTGCCTTGCAATGCGCCGGCTTCAGCGAAACCCGAAAGCCGGATCACACCGGCATGGCCGAGCGAGTCGCCTTTGAAAACCAACGCAACTTTCTTGTCATCGAGTTGTGCTTTGGTGAGATTGGCCTTTGTCGCGTCTTTAGCAATGTCGCCGCTCAATTTCTCCGGCGTGCCTTTGAGATTGAGCTTATAAGATTGAATCGTGCCCGCAGCATTGGTCAGTGTGATTTCCCACGTGCCGCGCAAATCAACTGCCGCCGGCTTCTTGATTTCATGGCGGCTGCCGTCGATCCAAACATCCAAAATCGAAGTTTTTTCGGCAAACAAATTGCCGTCGGTGACAACGAGATTCGCAACTTTACCCGAGGCAATGCTGCCCAAACGATTTTCTTCACCCACGATTTTCGCGGGAATCGTCGTCAATGCCGCCAGTGCGGCGCTCTCCGGCAAGCCGCGTTTGATGGCTTCGCGCACGCGCCCGGGAAAATCTGATTCCTTTTTGAGTTTGGTGGTGCTCAACGCAAAACTTACGCCGGCTTGTTGCAGCCAATGCGCATTCGCCGGCGCCATATCCCAATGTTGCAATTCCTCGAGTGTAACTTCCAGCGCATCTTCCGGCGTTTCGACGTTGGGTTTCTCCGGGAAATCGAGCGGTAAAATCAGCGTGACGCCCGCGGCTTTCACGCGATCCAACTGGCGATATTCATGGCCGCTGCCGCGCACGATCATGTTGAGATTGAATTCTTTCGCGATTTTCAATGCGCGCATGAAATTCAAATCATCGTTCACTTCGATGATCACCGGCTGCCGGCTGTTCGCCGCTTCGAACAAAGCCGCGAGTGCGGGACTTTCTTCCGGGCGCGTTTGCGCGGGATTCTTGCGATAAGCCGTCATCGCCGCTTCATACCATTTCGCATCCAAAAACGTTTGGCGGATGAATGAAATGCTGCCCATGACGGAATTGGGATAGCCACCGTCCTGAAACGTGGCGGTTTCGAAAGCGAGATGCTGCGCCACGTTGGGTTTGAGGATGCCGCGATTCGCCGCTTCTTCGCCCAAACTGATCAGTGCGCTGGCGCCGCGGAAAATGCCTTTGGCCGGTGCGGTTAATGCCGCACAAAATCCCAACTCGCGCAGCGCTTGCGCTTTCTTGGCATCCGGTTGAAACATTTCTTCGGCGCTGTCATCGGCGCGCATCAGGGGATTCCAATGCCGCGGCCCGCGCCGTTCTTCGGTGCGGCGTTCCGTTTGACCGCCGCCGGCCTGGCCGCGAGTGGGAGGAGGCGCTGCCGGCAACCCGAGATTCGAATAGGTTTCAATGAAACCAGGATAAATAGTCTTGGCGGTGTAATCCCATACGCGCGCATCTGCCGGCGGCGTCACTTGCGCGCCGGCGGCCACGATCACACCGTCGCGCACGATCACTGCGCCTTTTTCGATTACTTGTCCAGGCGCCGGGACGATTCTGGCGTTGATGAGGGCATGCACTTTGGGCGTATTGTCGCGTAAACCCTCGGTCGGCGCAATTTGCGTATAGGCAACGCAGGTGTTGATGAGGACGATGAGAACCGCAGTCGGCAAAACATGATTTGCCAGCGGCCGGGTTTTCTTAAAGTGGCAACTGAGGTCACGTGGCATGAAATCCTCCTCTTGATAATGAACGGCAATAATGATTGTGCTGGGATGCGGCCAATATGCAAAGTTTCACTTGTGATGTCAAGCGCGCAAACGCAAATCCCAGGATAAAGTGCTTGCGTTTTTGACCGGCGGAGTAGAAATTAAGCTTGCTTTTTGCAGCGGTGATGATTTTTGCTATTCGTGTTCATTTGCAGTTTACTTTTAATGTCAGAAAACTAAGCTACATAAACGGAAAAACAGGAGTTCATTATGAAATATTTTCTGATGCTGTTGAGTTTATGGTTTTTGTCCGGCGCGATTTCTTCCGCCTCTGCACAAATAACGGCGCGCCGGGTCGCGCGCGAGGCTGCGGCGGATCGCGCCGAGATACGTTCCGCGAAATTGACCAACGAAGGCCTTGCGCTGATGAAGCGCGGCCGCGTGGTTCTGGCAAAAGCGAAATTCGAACAGGCTCTCCGGCTCGATCCGAAAAACGCAAAGGCGCATTTAGCCTATGCTGATTTATTGTTCAAGGAAGGCAAGTCCCTTGCAGCGTACGATCATTTCACCAAGGCTTTGAAATTCGCGCCGGAGGGAGGGAAGGATCGCGCGCAAGCGGCGCAAGTCATCGCGCGCATTCGCAGCCAGCATCCGGAATGGTTTAACAAAGCGCAGCCAAAACCGGAGAAAGCTGCAGAACCTGCACCGGAGCCACAGGCAATAACCGTCGTGGGCGAGAAGCCGATGTTGGCAGTTTTCCCGTTTGATTATCCCGGCGGCGATTCAACCGCGCAAGGGCTGGGCGCAACTTTTTCAGAAATGATGGTAACCGCGCTGATCAATCATGGCGCCTATCGCATCGTGGAGCGCCGCCAGATCGACCGCGTTTTTGAAGAGCAGGCTTTGGGACAAACCGGCGCGTTGGAGGCGGAGACGGCGGTGGCGGTGGGAAAAATCTTGGGCGTACAAGCCGTCGCCGTGGGCAATCTCAGCCGGCTCGCCGGCGGCTATGAAACCGATGCGCGCATTTTGCATGTGGAAAGCGGCGAAGCGCTGCTCGCCTGTCATGCGAAAGCCGCTTCATCCGCGCAATTCCGTGAAGCCGCCGAAACGCTGGCGGCAGACTTGAGTACCAAAGTTGTAAAAGTGCAGCAAGCGGTTGCAAAAGATTCGACAGAAGCCGCCGATCAATAAAATTGCCGGTAAGCAACCTCTTCATTTGCTGACTCACTCGCCGTGTCTCAGACATGGAGTTGTTTGAGCCTGGGCTTAATGCCGAGTACGTCACCCGATCCATGTAGGATGACAAGCGATGCTAGTTAGACGAATTGAGGTAACGCGGTAATAGCGAAAATTGACGCAGGCTGGGAATAGGCTGAAGGCCGTCGGTGTTGAGAGAAGAGTGACGAGCAGCCAGCCGAGTCAGCCTAGCGATAGCGCGGCGCAAGAGTTTTTGTTTCAGCTTGAGGTTATTCAGATTACGAAGCTGATTTCGGATTTCAACGATCATTCAATGTGATAAGGATTATGCCAACGCCCAGCGAACAACCTGCCTTTTACACTCGCCTGAAACAATTTCTTGTCGATATTCTGCATTCCGGCAGCGGTCCGAATGAGCGGCCGTTTCTTAAGAAACACAATGAGAGTAATTTTGCGGGCTTGTACATCGTGGGCGATCTTGCTGGCGCGCCGGTGATCAAGTATGCCATGGCGCAGGGGTTCGAGGTTGTTGAGCATATCGCCACATTACCCAATGCCATCGGCGGCAGCGATCGCGAGCTTTATGATGTCGTCGTGATTGGCGCGGGCGCAGCGGGGTTGAATGCCGCATTGCAAGCGAGTGAGCGCGGCATGCGTTACGTGTTGCTCGAGAAAGAGCAAATTGCGAATACCATCGAAAATTTTCCAGAAGGAAAATACGTTTATGCCGAACCGGATAGCCAGCCGGCCAAGGGCAAACTCTGGCTTGACGGCGCAACCAAGGAGGATTTGATCAAGCGCTGGCATCAAATCATTCAAGCCAATAGTCTAAATGTGCGTACAGGCGAGGGCGTTACCGGATTGGAGAGGAAGGGCGGCATTTTTTATGTGCAGACATCGTCAGCAACGTATCGCAGTAAACGGATCGTTCTTGCCACGGGGCTACGCGGCAATCCGCGCAAGCTTAACGTGCCTGGTGAAGAGCACGAGCGCGTGTATCATCGCTTATATTCGCCGCGCAAGTATAGGAATGAAAACATCCTCGTTGTCGGCGGCGGCAACAGCGCCGTGGAAGCGGCAATCACGCTCAGCGAACAAAACCAAGTCTATCTTTCCTACCGTCGCGGCGAATTTGAGCGCATCTTCAGAGATAATGAACGCCAACTCAACGAAGCGATTGCCGCGAAACGCATTGAGCCGATTTTTCATTCCAACGTCACGGAGTTCGGTGAACGCGAAGCGACGCTCACGATCGCTCACGGCGGCTCGCAAGAAACGCGCAAAATTCCATACGATCATGCCTTCGTGCTCATTGGCGCGGAGGCGCCGCGCGATTTCTTGAAATCACTCGGACTCAAAATGGAAAACGAATGGGATGGCAGCCTCACTCGCGCCGTTGTGCTTACGATACTCGGTTTCCTTGGCCTGTCAATCTTTGGCGCAAGCCTGGGGGGACATGCAAATTTTCTTGGCGTAAATTTGCCTGATTTACCTGGCTGGTTCGGCGGCCTCATCTGGGCGTTAAGTCTGGGCAGTCTGATTTTTTATGGCATGCGCGGCGATCGCTTTGCCTGGCTCGGCCTATCGTTCTTCGTATGGTACACAATTTACGGCGCAAAGATCGGCGCAGGGCAAGAATTTTGGCCCTATAAAGATTGGGGATACCAATTTCTTTCGCTGCTCGATCGCCCGTGGTCGTTTTGGTATACCGTACTGTACACCGCGTTGATGACGTTTTTTGGCTTGCAAGCACTCAAGCGCTGGGGACTTGATCGCAAAGATAAATTTCAAATTTGGCGTTTTGTCAGTTTGATCAGTTTTCAATGGGTTTTCTTTTTTCTCATCCCCGAGTTCTTATTTCAGACGGCAGTGAACTATCAATGGGTGGGAGAGAAGCTCGCGAGTGATCCAACATTTGCCGAGCAAGCGTGGCGGAGTTATGGACTCATTTATGCCTGGCCGCTGTTTTTTTACACGTTTTTTTACAGTCCGCATCAAGTTTGGGTTGTGTGGGGCGTGTTATTGACGTTCATCATCATCCCGATATTTGTGCTGTTTCACGGCAAGCGCTATTGTTCATGGATTTGCGGGTGCGGCGGTTTGGCCGAGACGTTCGGCGATCGCTGGCGACATCTCGCGCCTAAAGGTCAAAAATCAATTCAGTGGGAATGGATGAACCTTGCCGTATTGATTTTTGCCGCGCTGGTTACACTCTTGATGCTCTTGAAAGACGTGTATAACGCACTCACCGGCGCCGCCGAGTTGGGTATCAGCATTTATCGCATTTACGCGGATGTCTGGCTCGTCGGCATTTTGCCGGTGACGTTATATCCCTTCCTTGGCGGAAAGGTTTGGTGCCGTTATTGGTGTCCGCTCGCCAAGCTGATGCAGTTGGAGTCCGCCCTGTTTGCTAAACTGAAAATCGGCAAGTTCAAAATCGTGGCGAATGATAAGTGCATCGGCTGTTACGAATGTTCGCGGAATTGCCAGGTCGGCATCGATGTCATGAGCTATGCACTCAAGCAGCAAGTGCTGGATAACGCCACCAGCTCGTGCATCGGCTGCGGCATTTGCGTTACGGTATGCCCGATGGATACCTTGAGTTTTGGCAAAACCGACAGCCCGGCGCCTCTCGCCCCCATAAAGCTGACGAATAGAAAAGGCGAAGTGGTGGGATGAGAGTTGGACGCGAAGCATGATCTGAATGGAGTCGGATTTCACTTTGTCGTGATGATATTGCATCTGCACGCTTTTACCTACACCAGTAATCCCCCCTCGTTTCTGCTCAATTTTGCCCAAACTTGAAACTATTGCAACCCGCGTCCCGTTGCCTCAAAATAAAATGTTACCGGGAGGGGTGTAAAAAGGCTTTCGTCTTCCGAAGGAAGACGGGGGGTTAGGGTGTTTGAAAGTTTTCATTCTTCGATGGTCCTGTTTGTATGCGTTGCCAAAGTGAGAATGCGTTTAATCTTTTGGCTTATGGTTTTTTGTAGTTGAAATGGATTTAATGCCTGATACTGTTCTTTGAGTTGACGCTTCCGGGCAGGGCTCACGTGCGGCGAAGCCAGCGCACGCGCCAAGGGGGTTTGCGGGGCGTCGTACTTTTTGATAATCTTTGAGCCCAGCCGTTTCTTTTCGATAAGCTTGACCGAGGGCAAAAACGCATTCATCAGCCACCGCCACTCCGAGGTGTAGAGTTCGTTGAGCAAAGCCGTAATCTCTTGTTGATCGAAACGTTGATACCCGAGATATTGCCGAACGTGCGTCCAGTTTTTGTTTTCAACATGGGCATTGTCGTTTTTGTGATACGGGCGCGAACGCGTAAATTGAATCGGGCGCTTGCGCTTTTGCAGATACCGTTCCAAATGCCAATTTAGAAACTCCGAACCATTATCGCAATCGAAGCCGCGCACGTCGAAGGGCAGCAGGTGTTCGATGCTGGTAACGGCCTCGAGCACGCCGCGCTCGCCCTTGCCCTTGCCCCACACCGCACGCTGTTCTGACCAGCCCGTAGCAAGGTCGGTAGCGTTGACGGTCAAGACGAACATCCCGGCCGTGGAGTTGCCACAATGGGCCACGGTATCGGCCTCGAGAAAGCCGGGGATGGTTTCATCCCACTGGTTGGTTTTGACCGGGATGTGATGCTTGAGTAAAGAACCCGGTTTGGTGGTGGCCAATCCGCGTTTGGCATATTTCCCGCGGCTGGGCTTGAGCAAACGATCAATCGTTGCCGCAGAGATGTTCGAGAGCTTCTGCTGGATGTCATCCGGCAGTTCCCACTCGTAATGTGGCAGCCACAACGGCAAGAGCGCTTTGAGCCGTTTGGCGCAGGGCAAATTAGCCGCACGCCAAATGTCTTTGAGCACGCGCAACAGCAGCGGTTGATCATAGCCTCGTTTTCGCCCCCGTGGTTGACGCACCCGCGCATTCTGCTGGCGAGTCGGGCGTTGCAACAAACGAATCGCATGCTTGCGATGATAGCCACAGATTTCACAAAAGCCGTCCAGCAGTATTCTCTTTTCGGCGCGACTGGCTTTCTGATAACGCGCAAAGATGGCTTTTAGATACTCGCGTTTGGAAAAATGGCTCATAACTTATGTTCTCCGGTTTTGGGTAACATAAATTATGAGGCAACGACCCCTCATTCAAAATGCTTCGGTAACATTTTTTATGAGGCAATGCGGCGCAGTTCTGAGTTAAAAAGCGATTGACAGAAGCAGAAATTCCATTATCTTGAAGGCGTTAAGTAAGCAGACATGCCTGACAAGTATTACGCCTTTGAGAAGAAGCCCCGAATGATATGAATACAATGATGAATGAGACAACAATCAAAGGCAAGGGTTTACACCTCACTAAGCCGCCTCATTCAATCGGCATTATGAGTTACTCTGAAAGAGTGAAGACGTACCTTGCTAGCGCCCGCCTGCGTCCCCTTCTCCTCCATGGTGATGCGCAGATCGTCCTGGACGAACTTCCGACTTCGTCTATTGATTTCGCCATGACCTCGCCACCGTACTGGGGGAAACGTGAGTATGAAGCCGGAGGCATCGGCCTTGAAAACGACTATCAGGAATTCATCCGCCACCTGTTGGACATCGTTCTTTCACTAAAGCGAGTACTCAAACCTGAGGGGTCGTTCTGGCTCAACATCGGGGATACCTACCAAGATAAGGGACTAGCCGGCATTCCCTGGCGAGTGGCACTCGAACTCACCGATCGGCAAGGCTGGATTCTGCGCAACAGCGTGATTTGGAACAAAGTCAAGAGCGGCATGGACAACACGAAAGATCGCCTCGGCAATGTTCACGAACATGTCTTTCACTTTGTGAAGCAGGCGAAGTACTACTACGACGCTGACGCGATTCGGTCAAAACCCAGGGAGGCGCGGGTCGTTAACGGCGCCGTCGTATCTGCCACCGGCGTTTCTGGCGTCCGTTACAAGCGGCAGATCGAACTCTCTACATCGTTGAGCGAGGAAGAGAAACAAGCTGCCTTCAAAGCGTTGAACCAGGTTCTGGCAGACGTTGGTGCTGGACGCATCTCGGATTTCCGCATGATTATTCGCGGCCAACAACGTGCGACCCACTCCGATAGCGAAAAGGTCTCGGGCCGTGCCAAGGAACTGCGCGATCGAGGGTTCTACTTTCTCCGATACCATCCGAATGGTAGCAAGCCGGCCGATGTATGGGACATTATGCCCGAAGACACACAGAAAAGAGAGAGTCACTTCGCACCCTACCCGGTGGACCTGTGTCGAATTCCCATTCTCGCGACATGCCCGCACGGTGGAGTCGTGCTTGATCCGTTCTGCGGGACGGGTACTACCCTTCTTGCCGCGCGTGACCTGGGGCGTCAGTCCATCGGGATTGACATTTCAAGCCATTACCTAAAGATCGCAGAGGAACGATGCGCGACGCTGCTATGAGTACGGTCGTCGAACTGTTCGGCCACTCAGTCGAAAGCCGGCGGAAGGACTGGTCGCGTGTCGTGCGTGAGCAGCAGTGCCCATTTCTATCAAAGACATGCTACAAGGTTCGGAAGAGTGACCCCGGCACTTCCATAGGCTCGTGCACAGTTCTTTACGGCAAGGAGCAGGAGCCTGTGGTGATCTGCCCGACACGCCTTCTTGAACGACGCCAGATATTCACCGACTGCCTGCACTTGTTGACCACACATGAACCGGGAAACGAGCTTCACATCGTTCAAGAGGTCTCTGTTCCTGGTGGGAGCGTTGACTACTTCCTGGCATCGGCTCGAAAGGGTAAGGTGAAGGATTTCGTAGGAATTGAGATTCAGACTCTGGATACTACCGGCACCGTATGGCCGGAACGACAGCGACTCCTCTAAAAACTCGGCGCTCCACGCAGAGATAAAGAAGAGTCATCCACGAAGTCATACGGCATGAATTGGAAGATGACGGCGAAGACGATCTTGGTCCAGATGCACCACAAGATTCAGACTTTCGAGCACATCAATAAGAAGCTGGTTCTTGTACTCCAGGACAAGCTCTTCCGTTACATGGCGAAGGAGTTCACCTTTGAGCATTTGAAGAACCCAGCCGTACTTGGCGATGCGATGCACATGCACGTGTACCGACTGGAGAAGCAGGCAGACCGTTCGTTCAAGTTGGGAATGCATTCAAGGGTAAGTACCGACGCCGACGGAATCGCAGCATGTCTTGGGCTTCAGGCCGAAGCTCGGATTGAGCTGGCCCAGATTGTCACGGCTTTGGAAGCAAAGTTGTCTTCCAGCACACTTCTAAAGCCGGTGTAAGCGATTGTCCTTCTTAGCTAACAAGAAACTGCATCGGAGTACTCCAAATTGCCATCTGTTGTGAGGTCACTTTTCATTTCGTCGAGCCAATCACTTCGAAATGGAAGTCAGGACAGTTATCTGGGCTGTTACAAAATTTTTTGTGCAAGCATCTCCTCCCGCCAACTGAAACAGGAAAGGAAAGAATGTATGAGTGATCAAGAAACGACTCCACAAAGCGGCGTTATGTCGCGCCGGCAATTTTTGGGCACGGCAACCGCAGCGGCGGCATTCACCATTGTGCCGCGGCGTGTGCTCGGCGGCCCTGGTTTTGTGCCGCCTAGTGACAAAATCAATCTCGCTGTGATCGGCGTTGGCGGCCAAGGCACGTTTGACATGACGCGCTTTATGGAATTGCCCGAAGTGCAAGTGGTCGCCGTGGCAGACCCCGTGCAAGAAATGGATTACAGTAAATTTTATTTTGGCGGCATGAAAGGGCGTGAGCCGGCCAGGCAATTGGTGAATGAAACCTATGCCAAACAAGCCGGCAACGGCGCCTACAGCGGTTGCAATGCCTATGTTGATTTTTATGATATGCTCGAAAAAGAAGCCGGCATCGACGCGGTTTGTGTCTCGACCACGGATAGTTTGCATGCGTTTGCCGCAATGGCCGCGATGAAAAAGAAAAAACATGTTTATTGCCAGAAGCCCTTGACGCACGACGTGTGGGAAGCGCGCCAACTCACGCTGGCCGCGCGCGAGCACAAAGTCATGACGCAAATGGGCAACCAGGGCCACGCCGGTGAAGGCAATCGCCTGATGGTGGAATGGATCGAAGACGGCGCAATCGGTGATGTGACCGAAGTGCATTGCTGGACGGATCGGCCCGCAGGTTACTGGCCGCAAGGGGTGCGGCGCCCGGAAGAAACGCCCTCGTTGCCGCCCACGATTGATTGGGATCGCTGGCTGGGTCCCGCGCCGTGGCGTTATTTCCATCCGATTTATTTGCCGTTCAATTGGCGCGGCTGGTGGGATTACGGCACCGGCGCGCTGGGCGATATGGGTTGTCACATTCTCGATACGCCGGTGTGGGCGCTGCAACTCGGCCACCCCACCGCGGTGCAAGCCAGCTCCTCGCCGTTTACCGATGATAGCGGCCCCATTGCTTCCATGGTCACGTTCGAGTTTCCGGCGCGCGGGAAAATGCCGCCGGTGAAATTGATGTGGCATGAAGGCGGACTCACGCCGCCGCGTCCCATTGAATTGGAAGCAGGCCGGCGCATGGGCGATGGCAGCGGCACGCTGTTCATCGGCACAAAGGGCATGATTATGTGCAACACCTATGGCGAGCAACCACGCCTCATTCCCGAAACCAGCATGAAAGCCTACAAGCAACCCCCGAAGCGCCTCAAGCGCGTCGCCAATGGCCTCTCCGGAATTTATGCTGACTTCATCAACGCGATTAAAACCGGCGAGCCCGCATGCTCGAATTTTGACATTTCCGGCCCGTTGAGCGAAATCACTTTGATGGGCAATCTCGCGGTGCGCGTGAATGCTGCCTTCCAGGACAAAGGTCTGCGCGGCCAGCGCCTGCTGTGGGATGGCGAAAAAATGGAAGTCACCAACATGCCCGAGGCGAACAAATTCGTCAAGCGCGAATATCGCGAAGGGTGGAGTTTGTAAACGATGAATTTTTAAAACGCCGATCGAATAGCCAAGTTGCCGCTAACCCATCCCGCTGGCAAAGATAAGGGCGACACCGTGAAGCTCAATCAAACGTTGTTTCGGATTTCTCTGGGATTTTTGTGTTTTTCCGCCTCATTGCTTTTTTCCTCGGATGAGAGGGTCATGCCGGTTACGCCGAACGCTTCACCCGAGGCGGTGAATCTCCTGCAATTCATTTATGGCATCTCCGGTCAATACACCCTCAGCGGCCAGCATTGCGTGCCGTTGGTCGGTTCCAATCGCCTGGTCGGCGTGCATCGCGTCACCTCGCAATATCCCGCTGTCTTTGGCCAGGATTTTGGATTCGATGCGCCCGGCAGTTGGGACGGCATCAATTTTCGCCAGCAGATCGTGGATGAGGCCATTCGGCGGCATTCCGAAGGCTTCATCATCACACTCATGTGGCATGCCGTGCGGCCGATGGACGATGAGCCGGTTACGTTTCGCGAATCCATTCAGGGCAAACTCACCGAGGAAGAATGGCAGGAGCTGATTACCCCGGGAACGATGCTCAACGAACGCTGGAAATCGCAGGTGGATGTGATTGCCTGGCATCTCAAACAATTGCGCAACGCCAACGTGCCGGTGTTGTGGCGGCCCTATCACGAAATGAACGGCGGATGGTTTTGGTGGGGCAAGAAAGCCGGCGAAAACGGCTACAAAAGACTCTACCGCATGCTGTTCGATCGGTTGGTGAATTTTCATGGACTGAACAATCTCATCTGGGTTTTCAATACGAACGAAGTAAAGTTTACCGTCGATCCTCACGCGACCTACTTTCCCGGCCATGACGTCGTCGATATTTTCGCGACGGATGTTTATTCGCAAGGCTATGATTCGCTCAATTATACGCAGCTTCTCGGGCTGGCGGGCGACAAACCCATTGCCCTGGGCGAAGTGGGGCAAGCCCCGACCGTCGAGCTTCTCAAAAAACAGCCGCGCTGGACGTGGTTTATGAGTTGGTACGATCCCGAAGGCGCTTGGGCTGAGCGTGAACCGTATCTTGCCCTTTACAAAAGTGAAGCTACCCTGACGCTGGAGGAATTGCCCTGGGTGAAGCTCGTATCGCCGAAGATGCATTATCCGATACTAAAATAAACCATCAACAAACCGGAGGAGGAGTGCCAATGCTCGAATGCGTTGTATGTGCCGTGGCTTCTTTACAAGGCGAAGAAGTCCGGGTTAAAACAACTCAGCCGCAATGTGAACCATCTCACTGGAGGTTATCATGATAACCCTAGATATGCTCTGGCTTCCTATTTTATTGTCCGCGGTTTTCGTTTTCCTCGTGAGTTCCGTCATTCACATGGCTTTGCCCTGGCACAAGGGCGATTATTCTAAAGTGCCGAACGAGGACAAGGTGATGGACGCGCTGCGCCCGTTCGCCATTCCGCCGGGCGACTACATGATGCCGCGCGCTTCGAGCATGAAGGATATGGGTTCTCCCGAATTTACGGAAAAAATGAAAAAGGGTCCGGTGATGATTTTCACCGTCGTGCCGAACGGCCCGGCCACGATGGGAAAGAGCCTCACGCTCTGGTTTCTCTATTCGGTTCTGGTCGGATTTTTTGCGGCCTATCTTACGGGGCGGACCCTGGCCGCCGGCGCGGATTATCTCGAAGTCTTTCGCTACATCGGCACCACGGCGTTCTTGGGATACTCCCTGGCACTCTTGCAAACGTCGATCTGGTATCGCCGCGCCTGGAGCACCACGATTAAATCAATGATCGATGGATTGATATACGCGTTGGTGACCGCGGGCGTATTTGGCTGGCTGTGGCCGTAACCACTGATCATGACGGGCGGGTGTTTCCATTGGGATTGGAAAGGTGGCAACGTTTGAGACGCTTCTCGAAACGCTGCCGTGCGGCATCTAGCCTGGCATTCGAGAGTAACCGTTGACTCGAATTTGTGGAGGAGGAGAGATGGACGGAAACCATAGACTAATTTCGCGCCGTGAATTTTTGGAGACGACGGCAAAGGCGACGGCCGCTGCTTCGTTGCTGGGCGCGGCTGCCCTCAGAAGCGCGCAGCCGAACAAGCAGCGCGTGGCGCTGGTTGGCACCGGCATTCGCGGCTCGAATATGTGGGGCAAAGAGTTGCTCGCCGAGGTCGGCGACCGCGTCGAACTCGTGGGACTCTGCGATATCAACCGCAAACGGGTTGAAGTATGTAAAAGCCATATCGGCCTTGCGCTGCCCACCTTCACCAGGCTCGACGAAATGCTCGAGCAAACCCGCCCGGAAATTCTGATTGTCTGCACCAAAGACTCCACCCATCACGAACAAATCATACGCGGTCTCGAATTCGGTTGCAACATCATTACTGAAAAGCCGATGACAACCGATGAGAAAAAATGCCGGGCAATTCTCGAGGCTGAGAAAAAGACCGGCCGCAAGATTACCGTGACTTTCAATTATCGCTACATGCCGACCGCGCTAAAGGTCAAGGAGCTGCTTCTGGCCAACGCGATCGGCATGATCACTTCGATTGATTTTCATTGGTATCTTGACGTTTATCACGGCGCAGATTATTTTCGCCGCTGGCATGCCTACAAAGAAAACTCCGGCACGCTGTTCGTGCACAAGGCCACGCACCATTTCGACATGATCAACTGGTTTCTCGAAGCGGATCCGGTACAGGTGAGCGCGTTCGGGGCTTTGCGCAAATACGGCCGCAACGGCGCGTTTCGCCACCGCCATTGCCGCGGCTGTTTGTTCAAAGATAAGTGTGAGTTCTATTGGGACATCACGCAAAGGGCGGAGTTGGTCAAGCTCTATGTTGATTGTGAGTCGGAAGACGGCTATTTGCGCGATGCGTGTGTGTTTCGCGAGGATATCGATATTTACGACACCATGGTTGCCAACGTGTCGTACAGCAACGGCGCGATGATGAGTTATTCGCTCAATGCGTTTATGCCGTATGAGGGCTATCACCTGGCTTTCAACGGCACGCACGGACGTTTGGAAGTGCGGAATTATGAACGCCAGCCGTGGCAGGTTGCCAAGCCCAGCGAGATTCGGTTATCCAAAAATTTTGGCGGCACGGAGTTGATCGAATCGACTCAAGCAGAGGGCGGGCATGGCGACGCCGACCCCATGTTGCAGAAGATGCTTTTCAATCCGGAAATGCCTGATCCGTACAAACAGCGCGCCGATTCACGCGCCGGCGCCATGTCGATTCTTACCGGCATTGCTGCGGTGAAAAGCGTGGCACGCCGCAAGCCGGTGAAGATCTCGGAGTTGATCAAATTATAATCTAAAACGATGGTTTAGATTGATGTAGATATTGATTTGATTACTATAGATTTGAGCCATTAATTTTCCTTGTCGTCAAATTGATCTATGAACTGATACTTGAAGGTGAATGCTTGGCGATTTAGGCAAATGCGGAGTCTGAAACCAAAGCGTTTTGAGCCAAATTCCCAAGCATTCCCTTGTGAGATTGCACAGCGTAAAGAACTTCCAAATACGGAGGAGCCCTGAGTTACTCGCCATCTGAAACCCGCTACGATAACATGCGCTACAACCGTTGCGGACGCAGCGGTTTGAAATTGCCGGCAATTTCGCTCGGCCTCTGGCACAACTTCGGCGGCGTAGATGTTTTTGAAAATGGCCGCGCGATGGTTCGGCGCGCGTTCGATCTCGGCATCACGCATTTCGATCTGGCGAACAATTACGGTCCGCCCTACGGCTCTGCCGAGGAAACCTTCGGCAAAATTCTGCAAAAAGATTTTGCCAATTATCGCGATGAATTGATCATTTCTTCTAAAGCTGGTTGGGACATGTGGCCGGGGCCCTACGGCAATTTCGGCTCGCGCAAATATCTCATTGCGAGCCTGGATCAGAGTCTCAAACGCATGGGCCTGGATTACGTTGATATCTTTTATCATCATCGGCCCGATCCTGAAACGCCGCTGGAAGAAACCATTGGCGCGCTCGATCACCTCGTGCGCAGCGGCAAGGCATTGTATGTGGGCATTTCGCAATATGACGCCAAATTGACCCAGCAAGCCGCAACCATTCTGCGCCGCCTCGGCACGCCCTGCTTGATTCATCAACCGGTTTATAACATGTTCAATCGCTGGGTTGAAGAGGGTTTGCTGCAGGTACTGCAAGAAGAAGGCATCGGCTGCATTGCATTCTCGCCGCTGGCCCAGGGCCTGCTTACTGAGAGATATTTGCAAGGCATACCCGCTGACTCGCGCGCGCTTAAACCAAAAGCCTATCTGCGGCAGGACGATGTTACCGCAGAAAAAGTGGAGAAAGTTCGCAAGCTGCAAACCATCGCGCAGCAACGCGGCCAATCCATGGCGCAAATGGCCATTGCCTGGGTGCTGCGGCATCCGGCCATGACTTCGGCGTTGATTGGCGCGAGCCGCGTGAGCCAGATCGAGGAGATCGTTGCGGCACAAACCAATTTGAACTTTTCTTTGGAGGAATTAACGGCAATTGATGACGTTCTGAAAAAAATCACCAACTGATGCGCTGTTTCAATTGATATGAATTTGATTGTTACGGATGAAAGGAGTCACATGACGAAACAGACTTTGAAGCTCGGCATGATCGGCGCGGGGTTTGTTGCAAAGTTTCATGCCCGCGCGCTGATGCAGGTGAGAGGTGTAGAGATTGCCGGCATCACCGCAAAAGCAAACGCGGAGGAGTTGTCGAAATTCGTAAAAGCCAACGGGCTGGGCGAAGGCGTGGTCTATCCCGATGTGGCTGAACTGGCCAAACACGTTGACGCCCTTGCGATCCTCACGCCAAATTTTACCCGCGTTGAGATTGTCGAAAAAATCGTGGATGCCGTCAAGCAAGGCGCTGCGCTAAAGGGGTTGATCTGCGAGAAGCCGTTGGCGCGCAACCTGAAAGAAGCGCGGCGCATTGTCAACCTGGTGAGTGAAGTCAAGCTCAAGACGGCATATTTTGAGAATCAAATTTTCATGAAACCGATTCGCACACAATTGCAGCAGCTCGCGCCTCAGCAAAAGACCATGGGCCCGCTGGTGCTCACACGTTCCGCGGAAGAACACGGCGGTCCGCACGAGGGTTGGTTCTGGGATCCCACGCGACAAGGCGGCGGTGTGCTTTTGGATATGGGTTGCCACAGCATTGCAGTGGGATGGTATTGCCTCACGCCGCTTGGTAAGCCGCCAACATTTCTGCAACCCGTTTCGATTTCAGCGGATTGCTCGCTTTTAAAATGGGGACAGAAGCCCTGGCGCGAAAAATTGCTGCAAAAAGTGGGCGTGGATTACGGCAAAACTCCGGCAGAAGATTTTGCCACCGGCATGGTGACGTTCAAGAATCCGGAAACCGGCCAACTCGTCAAGGCGCAGTTTACGGACTCGTGGATGTTCGAGAAACAGGGCTTACGTTTGTTCATGGATGGCATGGGCCCGGGATATGCTTTTGAAGTCAATACGCTCAACTCTTCTTTGCAAGTTTTTATCGGCGACGTTGCTGCGGAAGCGGTTGCGGATGCGGAAACTGCGCTCGAAAAGGCAACGGCCTCGCGCGGCCTGCTCGCGGTGCAATATAATGAACCGGATTTATACGGTTACACCGACGAAAACGAAGAGGCGGCTGCGGCATTTCTCGCGGGGCGCGACGGCTTCTTGCCTCTGAGCTACGGTCTCGAAATCACCAAGCTCTGCATGGCGGGTTACATGGCTGCCGAACGCAAGCAGACCATCGATCTCACGGATGCCGCAATCCAAAAAGAGCTGGAAACCTACGTGCCGTTGATTCAGCAGGGCAGAGGCGCGGAGGTGTTGTTCGGTTAAAGCATGGCCGTTTTCATTGTAGCCGCCGCGGTTGTGACTCATTTCTAAAATGTTATTTGGAGATGCACATCATGTTTATTACACGTCGCAAATTTTTGCAAACGTGCGCCGCCGGTGTTGCCACGGTTGCGACCAACGCCAATGCGTTTGCAAATTGGAAAACATTCCCTGTACTCGACCAGCGGCTTGGCCGGGTCAAGCTCGGCAAAACCGGGCTTACGGTTTCGCGTCTGGCCATGGGCACGGGTACCAACGGCTGGCGCCAGCAATCCAATCAAACGCGGTTGGGCATGAAAAACTTTGTCGGCCTGGCGGAATATGCCCATGAAGTCGGTATTACTTTTTTCGATGCCGCGGATACCTATGGTTCGCACACCTATGTGCGTGAAGCCCTGAAAACCATTCCGCGTGAGAAGGCGGTGATCCTCACCAAAATCTGGGTGCACGCCAGCGGCCGTTCGGGGGCGCAGCAAGCAACAGAGATATTGGATCGATTTCGTAAAGAGATCAATACTGATTATCTCGACATCGTTCTGTTGCATTGCCAGACCTCGCCGAATTGGTTGACCGAAACCCAGCGCCTGCGCGAAGGGCTGTCGCAGGCCAAGGCACAGGGCGTCGTTCGCAGCCTGGGCGTGTCCTGCCATTCGCTTGAAGCGCTGCAAGCTGCGGCGGCGAGCGAGTGGGTTGATGTTCTTTTGGCGCGCATCAATCACACCGGAAGCGCTATGGACGGCAAGCCGGAGAACGTTATGCCTGTGCTCAAGCAAGCCCATGATCGCGGCGCCGGTGTGATCGGCATGAAAATTTTTGGCGCCGGCGCGCTGACGCAGGCGTCGCAACGGCAGCAATCGCTGCAATACGTTTTGCAAAGCGGCAACGTCGATGCCATGACGATCGGCTTTGAGAACATTGCGCACGTCAGCGATGCCGTAAACCGCGTGAATGGGATTCTGCAAAGTTAAGCCAAGCGCGCCTGAGGCAGCGTCACGCGCTGGCGTTTCAAGAGATTTAACTTGGTGGTTTGTTCTGTTCGATCTAAATCCTGTCGTTCCCATCAAACCGAGGAGGAAGGATGAGCACCAAAACCTACGTGCAGCTTAGCACCATGATGTTTCTGCAATTCTTCATTTGGGGCGCGTGGTTTGTCACGTTGGGCACGCATCTGGCGCATATTGGATTTTCCGGCAGCGATATCGGCTACACTTATTTAATGAACAATATCGCGGCTATTCTCTCGCCTTTTTTTGTAGGTATGATCGCCGACCGCTTTTTCTCGTCGCAAAAAGTGCTGGGTGTGTTGCATCTGCTCGGGGGATTCCTGATGTATGTTTCCGCGGACATCACGGCGGTCGGAACGTTGATCGCCGGCTTGCTGCTCTACAATCTCACCTACATGCCGACGCTCGCGCTGGTCAATGCCGTGGCCTTCAATCAAATGGACAGCCCGGACAAGCAGTTTCCGAATGTGCGTGTGTGGGGAACCATCGGCTGGATCGTTGCCGGCTTGGTGATCACGTTCGTGCTGGCGGATTTTATGCCCGAGGTTGAGAAAAGCTCCATGCCCATGAAAATGGCTGCGCTTGCCTCCGTGGTTATGGGATTGTATTCCTTTACGCTGCCCAACACGCCGCCGCAAAACGTCGGCAAGAATGTGACAATTGGGGAAGTTCTCGGCTTGAAAGCTTTGCGCCTGATGAAAGAGCGCAATTTCTTGATCTTCGTGCTGTGTTCACTGCTCATTTCCATTCCCCTGGCGTTCTACTATAATTTCACCAACCTATTTCTCAACGAGCAGGGCATGACGGGTGTGGCGGCCAAGCAAAGCATGGGACAGATGTCGGAAGTTCTCTTCATGGTTCTCATGCCGTTCTTTTTTGTTCGCCTTGGGGTAAAGAAGATGTTGTTGGCGGGCATGTTGGCTTGGGTGCTGCGTTATGCTCTCTTCGCCGCCGGCAATGTGGATTCCTTGGTGTGGATGCTCTATCTCGGCATTCTCTTGCACGGCATCTGCTATGATTTCTTCTTTGTCACCGGCCAAATCTACGTTGATCAAAAAGCTTCAAAAGACATTCGCGCGAGCGCGCAGGGTTTCATCGCGTTGATTACGTATGGCGTCGGTATCGGTTTAGGCTCGATTCTCTCGGGCAAGGTGGTCGATGCCTTTACCTCAGAAGGTGTCAAACACTGGGGCCAGATTTGGTGGGTGCCTTGCGGCATTGCCGTTGTGATTGCATTGTTTTTCTCGCTGACGTTCAAAGATGAGGGTGTTAAGAAAAACGCATGATTCAAAACCGCCCGGATGCTTTTTGTGGATTATTGATTTATGTTGTTAAGGCGTTTACCTTCTTAAAGTGAGCATGAAATCCTAAATGCTTAAGCCCACAAAATTAAAATCTCACAAAAAAAAGCTTTCTAATTTTGTGGGATTTCCACTTTTGTGGGCGGAGGTTAAAGTTGCTAGACGCGTTTCGAAGTTCAACGTGACTGAAAATCGATATTGACCTTTATTGCAAAAAAGCATCCGGACGGCTGTTTCTGCTGCGGCAAGCAAGTTGATTTATCATGAAAGACATAGCCTCCTCCCGCGCCGAAAAGAAAGCGAAGCAGGTTACGCGGCGCGAGTTTTTGCGCCAATCGCTAGTCGCCGGCGCTGCGGTTGGCGCGGGACTCCGGAGTTTCAGTGTTTCTTCTTACAAGCGCATCGCGGGCGCGAATAATGATATTCGCGTTGCCGTGGTGGGCCATCGCATCAAAGGCGCGGATCATATCGAAGTCTTTCGCAATTTGCCGGGCGTGCGCGTGGTGGCGTTGTGCGAGGTGGATGATGAAATTTTGACGCGTGAAGCGCAAAAATTCAAAGATCGTAACGAGACCGTCAAAACGTTTCGCGATGTGCGCCTCCTGCTTGACGACAAGGAGATCGATGCGGTTGTGATTGCCACACCCAACCATTGGCATGCGCTGATGGGCATTTGGGCATGTCAAGCCGGCAAAGATGTTTATGTCGAGAAGCCGGTCTCTCACAACATTTGGGAAGGCCGCAAACTGGTGGAGGCGGCGCGCAAATACCAACGCATCGTGCAGTCCGGCATGCAAAATCGCTCGGATGTCGGATTTGCTGAAGCCGCCGCCTACCTTCAAGCCGGCAATCTCGGCAAGGTTTTGTGGGCGCACAGCGTTTGGTATGGCGAACGCCAGAGCATCGGCAGAGTCGATCAACCGCAACCGATCCCTGCAAATATTGATTATAATCTCTGGACCGGGCCGGCGCCGCTCACGCCGCTGATGCGGAAGCAATTGCATTATGATTGGCATTGGTTTTGGGAAACCGGCAGCGGCGAGATGGGTAACTGGGGGCCGCATCAAATCGATGATTGCCGTTTTGCCATGAATCTCGCGGGATTGCCGCGGCGCGTGATGAGCTTCGGCGGGCGCTTTGTGTTTGATGATAACGCCGAGACGCCCAACACGCATATTGCCATTTTAGATTACGCCGCCGCGCCGGTGATTATCGAGATTCGCAATCTGCCCGCGGCTACCGGTCAGCGCATGATGGATCACCTGCGCGGGGTAAGAGTCGGCAACATTATTCAATGCGAGCACGGTTATTTTGCCGGCGGTCGCGGCGGCGGTTGGGCCTATGACAACAACGGCAACAAACTCAAGCAATTTGCCGGCGACGGCGGCGGCACGCATCAAGCGAACTTCATCGCCGCGATGCGCAGCCGCAAGCCGGACGAGCTGCGCGCTGAAATCCTCGAAGGCCATATTTCATCGCTGTTGTGTCATGTTGCAAATATCTCGTATCGCGTCGGCAAGGGCGCGTTGCCCGAACAAATGCGCGAGGAGATTTTTCCGCATGCGCAAACGCAGGAAACCCTTGAACGTTATTGCGAGCATTTATTGCGCAACGGCGTCGATTTGCAACGGCAGCTCACGATTTGGGGGCCGTGGTTGCAGCTCGATGCCCGAAAAGAAAAGTTTATCGGCGAATTTTCCTCCGCGGCCAATAAATTCGTGACCCGGCGAAAGTATCGCAAACCATTTGTTGTGCCCAAAAAGGTTTAAGGGGAGGCTAAATTCGATAGGTTATTCTGTTCCTCCCCGCTACGCGGATAGTATCAACCCGACAGCGGCAAAAGCTTTTTATCAATTGGGTTTTAATCTAGTGGAAATTTTTTTGCTTACGAAGCAGCAATTTTACGTTAACGGAACTCAAGGTTGGCAGGGCATGCGAAAGGACACATAAATCATCGTGACCACGGTGTCAAGAACGATCGATCTAAGTGGTGAATGGAAAATTGCATCGCTGGACGGAAAATTTTCTTTAGCCGGCACCGTTCCCGGCTCTTTTTTTTATGATTTGGAAAAAAGCGGCTACTGGGGCGAGCATGATGTTTTCTATCGCGAGAACAACCAAAAATGTGTTGACATTGCCAATCGCGACTTTGTCTACTCAAAACGATTCGTCGTGCCGGATGATTTCTTTGCTCCCCATAATCGTATCTTTCTCGAGGCCGATGGCCTTGATACGATTGCCGAAATCCGCATCAATGGCAAAATCGTCGCGCGGACAGAAAACATGTTTCGCCGTTATCGCTTCGAGGCGCGAAACTATTTGATGCCGGGCGAGAATGATATCGCCATTTTTTTTGCCAACACGGTCGCAGAGATCGCGCGCCGGCATGCGAAAAGGCCGTTGTGGAATCCGGCGCACACGCTGGATGGCGCGGTGCATCTACGCAAGAATCATTGCAGTTTCGGCTGGGATTGGGGACCGCAAATTCCCGATCTCGGCATTTGGCGGCCAATCCGAATTAAAGCATATCCCGGCGCGCGGCTGGAGGAGTTTTACGTCACACAACGTCACCTCGACGACAAAGTTTATTTGGAGTGTCTCGCGAATTTGGAGCAATGGGGCTTTGCGGCGTGCTCGCTTCATGTCACACTTGTCGATCCGGATAAGCGCGTGCAGCAATTCGAAGTCAATTCAAATGAAAAGCAAACGGTCACGGTTTCGAGCCCGCAATTGTGGTGGCCGAACGGTTATGGCCGGCAGCCGCTTTATGAAGTAATTTGCGAGGTGCGGCAGGGGGGAACGCTTGTCGATCAGCAACGGCAGTACATTGGCTTGCGCCGGCTGCGACTCGAACGCCGGCAAGACGAGTTCGGCGAATCTTTCCAATTTAACATTAACGGAATTCCCATTTTTGCGCGCGGCGCGAATTATGTGCCCGAAGATGTGTACTTGACTCGCGCCCATCGCCAGACAACGGAACGCCTGATCCGCGCGGCGGTGACGGCAAATTTCAATTGCCTGCGCGTGTGGGGCGGCGGGATTTATCCCTCGGATGATTTTTATGATCTATGCGATCGCTACGGGTTGATCGTTTGGCAGGATTTGATGTTTGCCTGCGGCGTATATGATGTCAATAATCCGCGCTTCTATGAAAACATTGCCGAAGAAGTCAGAGATAATCTCAAACGCATTCGACATCACGCCAGCCTGGGACTGGTGTGCGGGAACAATGAAATGGAATGGGGTTTTTTGGAATCGTCGATTCCTCAAACCGAAGAAATGCGCGCCGAATACCTGAAGCAATATGAAGCACTCTTTCCTGCATTGATGGCAGAAGTCTGCCCGTATGTTGACTATTGGCCGGCCTCGCCTTCTTCCGGCGGCAACTTTGAGGCTCCCAATGCCGAGAACAGAGGCGATGTACACTACTGGCAAGTTTGGCATGGCAACAAACCCTTCACGGAATTCCGCCGGCATTATTTCCGCTTTCTTTCCGAATTCGGTTTCGAATCCTTCCCCTCATTAAAAACCGTCAAAACATTTACGACGGAAGAAGACCGGAACATCTTTTCTCCGGTGATGGAAGATCATCAGCGTTGCGAAGGCGGCAACGGCAAGATTCTCTCATATATCGCCCAATATTTCCGCTATCCCAAAGACTTTGACGCGTTGTTATACGTATCGCAACTGAGCCAGGCCGAGGCGATGCGCTGTGCCATCGAGCATTTGCGCCGGCATCGCGGCCGGTGCATGGGCGCGACGTATTGGCAATTCAACGACAATTGGCCGGTGGCTTCGTGGTCGAGCATTGATTATTTCGGCCGCTGGAAAGCGCTGCAGTACGTGGTTAAACGCGCCTACGATCACGTTCTCATTTCCTGTGAAGAAGAGGAAACAGCGGCAAGCATTCATTTAAGCAACGAACACAACCATGCGATTGCCGGAACGCTCGCGTGGCAATTGCTCACGCTTTCCGGTGAGATCATTGCACAGGACCAGCGGCGCGTTGAGGTTGCGGCATTAAGCTCTGCAAGAGTGTTTGCGCTTGATTTTAGCAAGGAATTGGCGGGCGCACACAGGCGCGAGCGGTATTTGTCGTTTTCATATTTTGACGAGCGGGAACAGGTCGCGCGCCGAGGCACGGCCGTGTTTGTGCCTTACAAGCATTTACGTTTGCAAAATCCAGTTTTGAAAGCAGCCCTCAGCAAAGGAAACGGGGTGTATGAAATCGCCGTCACCGCCGCCGCATTTGCAAAATTCGTCATGCTTGATTTAACACATGCTGATGTCATCTTCTCGGATAATTATTTTGATTTGGACGCCGGCGAGACGCGCCTCCTCACCGTGCCGCAGGAGGAAATCGATTTACAGACGCTGCAAAGCCAGTTGGTTTTGCGCTCACTTTTTGACGGCTATTGATCTTATGAAACCACCATACGCGATATTAATGTGTACCGTTCTCGCTTTTGCTTTTGATGCCTGCACCGAAAGCGAGCAGCCAACTGACGCCAGCCGTTTCGTGCGCGCAGAGGGCAAACACCTGGTCGCGCCCGAGGGCGATTCCCTAAAATTGCGCGGCATTAATCTCGGCAATTGGCTCTTGCCGGAAGGCTACATGTTCAAGCTGGAAGTGACCACGGCGCATTGGCAAATTCAACAGGTGATCAAAGAACTGGTGGGGCCGGCGGAAGCGCGCGCGTTTTGGCGGCAGTATTATCAAACGTACATCACGCGCGAGGATATTCGTTTCATCAAACAAATCGGGTGCAACTCGCTGCGTGTGCCGTTCAATTACAAACTGCTCACGCCTGAAGATTATCCGGAGATCTGGCTCGAATCTGGATTTGCTTTGCTGGACAGTGTGATCGCGTGGAGCAAGCAGGAGCGACTCTACGTCGTTCTCGACATGCATGCAGCGCCGGGCGGCCAAACCGGCACCAACATCGACGACAGCGCCGGGCACCCGTGGCTTTTTGAAAGCGCAGAAAGCCAGGAACGCGCCCTCGCCATCTGGCGCAAGCTTGCCGAGCGTTATCGCGACGAGCCAGCGGTAATTGCTTACGAACTGCTCAATGAGCCAATCCCGCACTTCGAGGGCTATGAAAAGTTCAATCCCCTGCTGGAGCCGCTTTACAAGCGCATGGTTGCCGCCATTCGTGAAGTTGATCCGCACCATGTTATCATCCTGGGTGGCGCGCAATGGAATACGAATTTCAGCGTGTTCGGGCCTCCGTTCGCAGAGAATCTTGTTTATGCCTTTCACAAATATTGGATGGAACCGGTGCAGGAGCAGATTCAGGAGTATGTTGATTTCCGCGAGCAATACCAGGTTCCGATTTACATGAGTGAATCCGGCGAGAACACCGACGCCTGGATTGCGGCATATCGCGGGCTGCTGGAGCAGAATGATATTGGCTGGTGTTTTTGGCCTTACAAGAAAATGGCCGCAACGAGTTGCATGCGCACGTTTACGCCTCCGCCGTATTGGGATGAAATCATCGCGTTTGCCAAAATTCATCATGCCGATCCGGCGGACATCAAGAAATATCGCCCGCCTCTCGAACACAGCCGCGCGGCGCTAGCCGGCTTGCTGGAGAATATCCGTTTTCACAAGACCAGCGTCAATGACGGATATATTACCGCGTTGGGCTTGCAAACCAGCTTTGCAGCGCCATAAATCGGCCATAATGTGCATGCGATCAACTTCTCAAAAGGCGACTAGAACTTCGGAAGAATCTCGGCTGCGGAAACGAAATTCTACCGAAATGGTTTTTGTTTTTTTCGATGTCGGATCGCCCGGGACAGGATTTGAACTTGACAATGGCAGATGTTTTCTTATTCTCGGGATTTGATTGAATCAATTATCAACTCAAGAGCGGGTGGTTTGAACAAGAGTAAGCGGTACTCAATTCGAGGCATATTATGATGAACCGGCGCCAATTTCTCAAAACCGGTTTCAGCGTTGCGTTTGCCACGCCTTATTTCATTCCGTCGTCTGTTCTCGGCCACAACGGCGCGGTTGCGCCGGGCAGCCGCATTACCATCGGCTGCATCGGCGTGGGAGGGATGGGCACGGCGAATTTGAAAAGCTTTCTGACCAAACCGAATGCACAGGTGCTTGCGGTTTGTGATGTGGACACAGAACATCGCAACCGCGCGCGTGACTTGGTGAATGAAGCTTACGGTAACACCGATTGCGCCGCGTACAATGATTTTCGCGAATTGCTCGAACGCAAGGATATCGACGCTGTGATGATTGCGACGCCGGATCAATGGCACGGCATCATGGGGGTGGCCGCCGCGCGTGCGCGTAAAGATATCTACGCGGAGAAACCCCTGGCTTACACGATCTCCGAAGGCCGCGCCATTGTTGCTGCGGTGCAGCGCTACGGCGTGATTTGGCAAACCGGCAGTTGGCAACGTTCGCAGCGGCATTTTCGCTTTGCCTGTGAGTTGGTGCGCAACGGCCGCATCGGCAGCGTTCATACCGTGAGAGTCGGGTTGCCGTTTGGCAATAGCATTGACAAACGCGGCACGCAGCCCTGCGCGCCGCCCGCAGGTTTTGATTATGATCTGTGGCTTGGGCCTGCGCCATGGCGGCCGTACAATCCCAGCCGGTGTCATTGGAATTTCCGCTGGATTAGCGATTACTCCGGCGGCCAGCTCACCGATTGGGCCGGCCATCATTGTGACATTGCCAATTGGGCCATGAATACCGAAGTCTCCGCGCCTATCGAGATTGCAGGCACGGCGATTTTTCCGGCAGCGCAAGACGGTTTGTTCGATACGCCGGAATCGTATTACTTCGAGTGCAAATATGCCGAAGGCTTCACCATGATTGTGGCGGATCGCAAGCAGCAACCGAAGGGCATGGGCGTGCATTTCATCGGCAGCGAAGGTTGGATTCATGTCGATCGTTCCGGCCTGGAGGCGCATCCCCGATCGTTGTTGAAATCCGTTATCGGCCCGAATGACATTCGGCTTTATGAGAGCAACGATCATGTCGGCAACTTTCTTGATTGCGTGGCCAGCCGGGCTAAAACCATCACGCCGGCGGAAGTTGCGCATCATGCCATTATGGTCGGCCATCTCGGCAACATTGCCATGAAGCTCGGGCGCAAAGTGCAGTGGAATCCCCAGGTCGAGCGCTTTGTCAATGACGCGGAAGCTGATCGTTTGCTCTCGCGGCCAATGCGGAGCCCGTGGATGATTTGAATGTGTTGTCATTAAATCACGCAGGAGTCGATCATGAAAAGAATGGCAGCCCTCATCATTTTACTTTTTATGGGTGTGATCTTGATGTCGATGCAGAATGCGAAACTGGTTAGAGTCGTTTTCTTCGGCGACTCCATTACCGAGCTTGGCGTGCAGCCCGGCGGTTATATTGATGGAATGCGCAACATGCTCAAAGAAAAGAAAGCAACGAATTTTCAATTGATCGGCGCGGGCATTAGCGGGAACAAAGTTTATGATTTGTATCTGCGCCTGGAAGAAGATGTCTTGCGTCAGCAGCCGGATTGGGTGTTCGTTTACGTCGGCGTTAACGATGTCTGGCACAAGAAAACGCATGGCACCGGCACGGATCCCGACAAGTTTGAAAAGTTTTATGTCGCGCTAATTCGCAAGATGCAAGCGCAGGGCATTCAGGTTGCATTGTGTACGCCTGCCGTCATCGGCGAAAAGACTGCGGGCAAAAACGAATTGGATGCTGACTTGGACAAGTTTGCCCAAATCATCCGCAAGTTGAGCGCACAATACGGCCTGCCGCTGTGTGACTTGCGGCGGATTTTTTTGGATCATCTGGCGCAAGTCAATAAAGAAAACAAGGAAAAAGGCATTCTCACCAACGACGGCGTACATCTCAACGAAGCCGGCAATCAGTTGGTTGCCGAGCATATGCTGAAGATCATCACGCAGCCGTAACTCAAATTTGAATATGTCAAAATTTCGCGCCCAAACAGGTTTTGCGCTTTGCCTGGTTGTGTTTTGCTCCGGCGTGGCGTTCACGCAAATTCCTCCCGAAGATTTGCGAAAAATTGAAGAGGCCGCGCCGCGACACGCCTCCGTGAAGCCGCAACAGCCGCGCAAGCTGTTGGTATTCACCCGCGCCGAGGGCTACAAACACAGCGCGATTCCATACGCGGCGAAAGCTCTGGAGCTGATCGGAAAACAAACCGGCGCTTTTACAACCGTCGCCAGCGCCGAAATGTCCGCGTTTGCGCCGGACAATCTCCAACAATTTGATGCCGTGCTTTTTGCCAGCACCACACAACTTATCTTCGAAGATCTTGCGCTGCGCCAGAGTCTGATGGCATTTGTTAAGAGCGGCAAAGGCATTATTGGCATTCACGCCGCGACGGATAATTTTTATAATTGGCCGGAAGCTGCTGATATGATGGGCGGACACTTCGATGGCCATCCCTGGACTGCCGACGGAACCTGGATGATCAAAATCTCCGATCCGGCACATCCGCTCGCGGCCGCATTTCAAAGCAAAAATTTTGCAATCCGCGATGAAATCTACCGCATTCGGTCGCGCAGCTTGCGGCAAAATGCTCGCGTTTTGGTCGCGCTCGACATGGCAGATGAAACGAATCGCGCTGCGAATGGCGTGCGGTTTGGCGATCGCGATATTCCCATCAGTTGGGTGCGCCGCTTTGGCGAGGGCCGGGTGTTTTACAGCTCGTTTGGCCACAATCACGAGATCTACTGGAACCCCGCGATTTTACAGCATTTTCTTGATGGTATTCAATATGCACTCGGCGATTTGCCCGTTGAAACAACGCCGCTGCCATTCGAAGTTGAAGAAGCGTTTTTGCCGGGCGAGATTGATCAACTTTTTGAGAAAATCAAAACCTACGAGTATGGCCAGAGCCGTGAGCCATTGGTGAATCTCATCGAATACTTCCGGCTTGCGGCCTCTTCAGCAAAACTGCAACAACAAAACGAATCGCGCCTGCTGCAAATTCTAACCGGCAACGCAACTCCCGCCGGCAAGCAGTTCAGTTGTGAACAACTGAGTCTTATCGGTTGGAAAGCTTCAGTCCCCACATTGATCAAATTGTTGCATGACTCTTCCACCTCGGATATGGCGCGATATGCGCTCGAACGCATTCCTGATCCTGCGGTCGATAAGGCCTTGCGCAACGCTTTATCCAAAAGCAGCGGCAAAATTCGTCTCGGCATCATCAATACCATCGGCCAGCGCCGTGATGCCAATGCGGTTGCCGAGATGGGGAAGCTCGCGAAGAATTCTGAGACGTTGACGGCGGCAGCCGCAATCAACGCGCTGGGAAAAATTGGGGGAGAAAAAGCGGCAAAAATTTTGGCTGAGGCAAAAGATAAAACCTCCGGCGCTATGCAAGCATTGGTTTGCGAGGCGTATTTGAATTGTGCCAGCATGTTTTTGACGCAAGGCAAAATGGATAAAGGGCGCGCCATTTATGCGCAACTCAACGCGCCGCGATTTTCGGAAGCGACCCGCTTCGCGGCGTTGCGCGGCCTGGTGCAGACGCGCCGGGAAAACGTGAATGAATTTGTTCTAGGTTTGATCAAGAATCCCGAAGCACAAACGCAAACCCTTGGCGTGAATCTCGTGAGTGAAATTCCTGCGACGGAAAGTGTTGCCGAGATTGCACGCATCCTGCCGCGCTTGTCTCCGGACAACCAGGTTCAATTATTATTCTCACTCGCGGAAAGACCAGAGCCCGTGGTGCGTCAGGCCGCCGTTCTTGCGGCACAAAGCCAGCACCCTGAGGTTCGCGTTGCGGCTTTGCAAGCGCTGGGTAAAGTCGGCGATGCCTCCGTAGTGCCGTTGCTGGCAAACGCGGCGGCCACGAAAAGCGTGGAATCCGCGAGTGCGCGCAAGAGCCTTTATCGCCTCAGCGGCCCCAATGTCGATGAGACGATTGTCACCGGCCTTGCCTCTGCCGCACCCGAGGAGCAGGTCGAAATGCTTCTCGCGGTGAAGCAGCGTCACATCAAAGCTGCGGCGCCAACGCTTCTACAGATGGCCAAATCTCCCGAAGCGCCGGTCCGTCTGGAAGCCATTCGGGCATTGCGGGTGATTGCAGAAGAAAATCATTTGCCGGATTTGGTTGAATTGTTGGTACAAGCGCCGAATGCCGCGGAACGAAACGAGTTGCAACAAGCCGTCATTGCGGTGGCGTTGCTATCACCGCTGGAAAAACGCAACGGCTCCGCCGTGCTGAATCGTCTCAAACAAATCCCGCCGCAAACAAATGCGCCAGCGCGGAAATCATTGCTCTACGTTTTGGGCAGCATCGGCGATAAAGCTGCGTTGCCGGTTTTGGTGGATGCGTTGCAGGACACCACCGCCGGCATTAAAACCGCGGCCCTCAATGCTCTCTCCGAATGGCCCTCTGCCGAGCCGGGCGATCATCTTCTTGCCGTCGCCGAACGATCCCCAAACAAAACCCATCAAATTTTGGCTCTGCGCGGTTTCGTTCGCCTGTTGCGTTTTGAAAGTGATCGACCCTCGCCCGATACCATCAAAAAATTCGGGCGCGCGCTGGAGTTGGCTGCCAATGCTGAGGAGCAGAAGATGATTTTGGGATGGTTGGCTGACGTCAAAGCGCTGGAGGCAATGGACCTCGCCATGGTTTATATGAAAAATGAAGCGTTGCGCGCAGAAGCTGAAATGGCTGCTGTAAAAATTGCGGGCGCCGTCAGCGGCAGTTATCCGACGGAGACCAGAACTAGGCTGCAGCACATTTTGCAGAGCGCAACAGAGGATACGCTCGCGCATTTGCAACAAGCGCGCGCCGTACTGCAGCAGATTGAGCGTTTCGAGGATTTCATGACGCAATGGTTGGTTTCCGGGCCGTATGGCAATCCTGATGAGAACGCGTTCGATTTTGCTTTTCCGCCGGAACAGGCCGGGCAGAAAAAGATTAAATGGCAAATCATGCCGGCGAGCATGAATGCCAACGCGCCGTGGCTGCTCGATTTGGCCAGCGTCTTTGAGAGTGAAAATTGCGCGGCATATTTACGCAATCTAATCTGGTCGGAGCGGGAGCAGCGTGTTCGCCTGGAATTGGGCAGCGATGACGGCGTCAAAGTCTGGCTCAATGGCGAATTGATACACGCGCATCACACCAGCCGCGGGGTTGCTCCGGGAGATGATATTGTGGAAATTACTCTGCGTCCCGGCGAGAATTCGCTTTTGCTGAAAATCACTCAAAGCACGGGAAACTGGGGCGCTTGTGCGCGATTGCGCAATTTGGACGGCAGCGGCGTGTCAGGCGTGAAAGTTGCATTGCCAGAGGAGTAAAAATCAAACGAAGCAAAAAACTGCGGGCGTTAGAAAAACAAACCACGAATTGACGCGAATGAACGCTAATATTTTGCGCCAGAATTTCAGGCAAGCGGAAATCTGAAGCTCTTCAAACAGCTTCAAATGGTTCGCCACCGAAAAGAACTCCCACAGAACCAACAAAAGTCTTTTCAGTGGGATTTCATTTCGGCGGGCGAAAAACTTTCATCACTTTATTCTCTGCGTTTGAAAAGTTAAACACCTTCTCGGTGTCTTTTAACGTTCATTCGCAGTTGCTTTGCATGATCGCAGCTTCAAATTCATATTGTCGTGGAACGCATCGCAGATATGTTTTTCAAGGTAATCTTAACCTCAACGTTAAACGAGATGGTGAGAGAAGGGAGTTTCTATCTATGAAAAAGAATCTTGTTTCGGTTTTGCTGCTGGCATTTTGCATTGGCCACGTTTCTTCCGGGTTCTCTGAGATTCGCTTGCCGGCGGTGCTCGGCAATCACATGGTGTTGCAGCAAAAAAGTGAAGTGAATCTCTGGGGCTGGAGCAATCCCGGTGAAAAGATCCGGGTGATGGTGGATTGGGACACGACGATTTATCACGCCACGGGCTTGCGCACTGCCAAATGGAGCGTGAAGATCAAAACACCCGCTGCCGGCGGGCCGTACAAGATCATTCTCAATGGCAATAATGCGATCGTGCTGGAAGACGTGATGATCGGAGAGGTTTGGCTGTGCAGTGGCCAAAGCAACATGGAATGGAGCGGCAGTCAGGGGCTGCAACAATCGTTCGACGAAGCGCCGCATGCCACCAACACCAAGATCCGCTTATTCTATGTTCCCAAATCAACGGCGGATTTTCCGCAGGACGATTGCACCGCCGAGTGGCGCGTTTGCAATCCCGAAGACATGAAGCGGTTCAGCGCCATCGGGTATTTTTTCGGCAAAAAATTGCAGCAGGAATTGAATGTGCCGGTCGGTCTGATCAATTCCAACTGGGGCGGAACGCCGGCCGAAGTCTGGACGCCCAAGGAATTGGTGGAGAACGATCCGGCGTTGAAGGAAGCGGCGGGAAAAGTGAATGTCACGCGCTGGTGGCCGGTGCAACCCGGCGATATCTACAATGCCATGATCCATCCTCTCACGAATTTTGCCATTGCCGGGGCGCTGTGGTATCAAGGCGAGAGCAACACCGGAACGTATGCCACCTATCAATCGCTGTTCACGACCATGATCGGCGCATGGCGCAAGGCCTGGCAAAAAGATTTTCCGTTTTATTATGTTCAGATTGCGCCGTTTGCCGGCTATGGACATGAAAATGTCTGCGCATTGCTGCGTGAGGCGCAAACCAAAAGCCTGAGTTATCCCAACACCGGCATGGTTGTCATCAGCGATCTGGTCGATGACATTAACGATATTCATCCCAAAAACAAGATCGACGTGGCTCTGCGTTTGGCGAATTTGGCTTTGGCAGAAACCTACGGCAAAACAGGACTCACGTACAAGAATCCGAGGTACAGCCGCATGAACATCGAAAGCGGTAAAATCCGCATTTATTTTGATCATGCTGAAAATGGCTTAATGAGTAAAGGCGGCGCGCCCTCTGAGTTTTATATTGCCGGCGTGGACAAGAATTTCCTGCCGGCCGTGGCTAAGATCGAGGGCAATACGGTGGTGGTTTCGCATAAGGATATTAAAAATCCTGTGGCCGTGCGCTTCGGGTTCAACAATACGGCCATGCCGAATTTATTCAGCAAAACCGGCTTGCCAGTGGATCTCTTCCGCACGGATGATTGGCCGGTTGATACACCGCCGGTCAAGAAATCGTAGCCGGCAAAACTTCATTTTTTGAAAGATGTTCTAGCAACGGCTTGGCCGTTGTATTAAGGATCGACGATTAAATAACTTTCCCAATCTCCAACCGCGAATAGACGCGAATCATCGCGATTAAAAAGCATTAGCGACCATTCGCGTTGATTAGCGGTTTAAAGAATTTGAATGGCAATCCTAAAAACTTGCGAATTCTCACGAACGCACGCCTCCTCCAAATTCCGCCGAGCCGAGGTTGGAACATTCTCAGACAGGCGCTAAGAATTCTCGCTTAAATAACTTGCCCATATCACTTTGGTGAAAACATTGCAGGCAACCATGAATGCTGTTCTCGAAGTTTTTGATTTACGAAAACAATACGGCGATCTCAAAGCGGTTGACGGCGTGAATTTCAGCGTGACCCGCGGAGAAGTATTTGGCATTCTCGGGCCGAACGGCGCCGGCAAGACCACCACGCTCGAAATGATCGAGACGCTGCGCCCTATCGATTCCGGACGCGTACTGCTCAACGGTGTTGACGTGCAGCGGGAGCCGCAAAAAGTCAAACAGATGATCGGCGTGCAACTTCAATCCTCCTCATTTTTTGAAAAGCTCACGCTCACAGAACTGTTGCTTCTCTTCGGTGAAATCTACGGCCGTCAAGTGGATGCCGTGGCATTGCTCGAAGAAGCCGAGCTGCGGGATAAAGCAAAAGCCTATGTCGCGCAACTTTCCGGCGGGCAAAAGCAGCGTTTCTCGATTGCCGCTGCGCTGGTGAACGATCCCATTGTACTTTTTCTTGATGAACCGACCACCGGCCTGGATCCGCAAGCGCGCCGCCATCTCTGGGGCGTCGTCCGGCGCATTCGTTCTGAAGGTAAAACGATCGTACTCACCACGCATTACATGGAAGAGGCGGAAGAATTGTGTGATCGTGTGGCGATCATGGATGCCGGCAAGATTGTTGCCAACGCGCCGCCGCAAGAATTGATTCAGCAACTGCTCGCCAAAGGCTTTTCGAAGGCACGAGTCGAACGGCTGGCGAGTTTAGAAGATGTGTTTTTGGATTTAACCGGACACTCACTGCGAGACGAATAAATGCGCCTGAAATTAAAATTGATGGCTGCTGTTTTTAAAATGTTCATCCGGCAACGCGAGGCCATTATTTGGACATTGTTGTTGCCGCTGTTTATGATATTTTTGTTCAGCTTTGTCAAATTCGATGGCCTCGGACAGGTCAACCTCGGCATCGTCAATCATTCGCAGGATTCGACACTGATCAATTCCCTGCGGCCGATTCAGGCCTTGCGGATTTCAGAGGGGAAGGAGGAAGATGAGCTGGCGCAACTGAAAGACGGTGAACGCGCCCTGGTGCTCGTCATTCCGGCTTCGTTCCAGCCGATCGGACAAGACTCGCTGAGGCTTTATCTCAACGCCGAGCGCCAACAGGAGACGCAAGCCGGAACGTTGATCATTCAGCGTGCATTGGATGAGCTAGTCTTTCGTCAAAACCATCTGCCGCGCCACGGGCTGCGCACGGAATTGGTTAACAGCCGCAATCTCACCTACATCGACTTTCTGCTGCCGGGCATCCTGGCCATGGCCATCATGCAAAGCGGCGTTTTTGGCGTGGCATTCGGCTTTGTGATTCTGAAAAAACGCGGCATTCTCCGCCGGTTGCTGGCAACGCCCATGCGCACCAATGATTTTATCTTCGCGCAAGTGGCTACACGCTTGCTGTTGCTGATGACGCAAATATTGATTATGGTCGGCGCCGGTGTTTTGTTTTTTGATTTGCATTTTATCGGCAGCATGTTTGACATGCTGGTCGTCGGCGTGCTGGGCGGCGTCATTTTTCTTTCGATCGGATTCGCGCTTTCAGGCATTTCAAAATCAGAAGACCAGGTTGCGCCGCTCGCCAATATCATTACCCTGCCGATGTTAATGCTCTCCGGAGTCTTTTTCAGCCGCTCGAACCTGCCGGGCATTGCGCGCACCATCACGGATTTCTTTCCGCTCAGTTACCTCGCTGACGGCCTGCGCAGCATTGCCATTGACGGCGCAACGTTGATAGATGTGCTTCCGCAAATCATCGGGCTGGCCGTGTGGGCCGTGATCACACTGTTTATTGCCGTCAAAGCGTTTCGGTGGGAATGAGGAATGTGGCGCAACAAAAAGCACGGGCACACATTCTCGGAGGAGGAGAAGAGCAGTGACTTGCTTTTTGCGGGAAAACTTATTAGAATAGCCCGTCACGATCAGTAATGAAGAAGGTTGGGACTCATGAATCTTACTGTTAAAGAAATATTGGAAGATCTGCACGCCGCCGAGAGAGATTGCCAGGTGTTCGAGCAAAAGTATGGCGTTCTCTCAGAGTATTTTTATACGGCATACATGAACGGCTCGCTGGAAGATACAGGCAATCCGGATTTTGCTTTATGGGCCGGCGCTTGTGAAATCAAACAAAATCGTGAAGAAGCCTACCGCAATTTAGTGCTGGTACGATCTTCCCTGTTCTCCAACTTGTCGAGCTTGAAGATTGATCATGTGGACCCTCAACCGGTATGAGAGTCTGATTTACGATATTCAGGCCACCTCCTCATCTATCGTCTCATCAAATCTGGTTCTGCAACGACGGGGCAAGTTTTACTGCTGGTTGGTGGGAAAGGTGCAGTTTGCCGAGGGTATTCGTTTAGAAGTTACCGAAGCCCTTGATTTCACAACGGAATCCTTCATCAGGCATTACAGCTATGCCGTTTTTCGGGGTGACGAAAAACTTTATTGGTATGATTCCCAGGCTCATCCCAACGAACTCTCCTTGCAATCGACTCATCCTCATCACAAGCACATTCCGCCTGATATCAAGCATCATCGTATTCCCGCTCCCGATTTATCGTTCACTGAACCCAATTTGCCTTTTCTTATTCAAGAGATTGAGACGCAATTTTACAGGCCCTCAGCGCCCTGATGCGCCAAACATAAAAAGAATTTCTTACTGGCCTGTTGCCCGGCGGCGATCTGGTGTTGCCGCATTTACACAACAACGCGAAGGGCAACAAGAGCTTTTATCCCATCTCTCAAAGGCTTTGTGGAGAAAATTATGCCTTCCAAAAGTAGTCGTCACCGTTTTGTAAATACTTCGGCGATTGTAATTTTCTTAAGCGCCTCAACCATGAATTCCGCCTTTTCTCAACAAAACGCCCTCGGGTTGTTTGAAGGTCAGACTGACGTCGGTCAAGTCCTGCACTCCGGCTCGACAAGCTACGGCGCGGAAAAGCAGGAATACACCCTCAGCGGCTCCGGCGCGAACATGTGGTTTGATCGCGACGAATTTCATTTTGCCTGGAAGCGCATGAAGGGAGATTTTATTCTGCGGGCGCGCGCGCATTTCTTGGGTGAAGGCGTGGATCCGCATCGCAAACTCGGCTGGATTATACGCCCCAGTTTTGGTACTGATGCGCCGCATGTCAATGTCGCGGTACATGGCGATGGCCTCACCTCTTTGCAGTTCCGGCGCGCCCAGGGCGATTCAACCGAGGAAGTGAGATCGTCCGTCACCGGCGCAGACGTGATTCAATTAGAAAGAAAAGGCAACACCTACATCATGTCAGTCGCGCGGTTTGGCGAGATTTTCGCAACCGAGCAGGTCACAGAATTGGCGCTGGGCGATGAAGTGTACGCCGGCCTGGTTGTTTGCTCGCACAACAAGGATGTCATCGAGCAGGCCGTTTTCCGCGACGTGCGCATTATCGTGCCGCCCAAGCAGGGCTATGTGCCGTATCGCGATTACATTGGCAGCAATCTCGAAATTTTGGATATTGCCAGCGGCCATCGCAAGATCATTTATCGTTCGCCCGCATCGTTGCAAGCGCCCAACTGGACGCCGGACGGCAAAGCTTTGATCTACAATCACAATGGTAAACTCTATCGCTTTGATCTCGCCAAAAACGAACCCGAAGAGATCAATTCCGATTTTGCGACGGCCAACAACAATGATCATGTGTTGACCTTCGACGGCAAAATGCTTGGCATCAGCCATCACAGTGCGGAGGATAACCATCAATCGATTATTTACACGCTGCCGGCGACCGGCGGAAAGCCCAAGCGCATCACAGCGAAAGGCCCTTCGTACTTGCACGGCTGGTCGCCCGATAACAAATTTTTGCTCTACACCGCCGAACGCGAGGGCGATTATGATATCTATAAAATATCGGCTCAAGGCGGCGAGGAAATGCGGCTCACGACTGCGCCGAGCCTGGACGATGGTTCAGAATACACTCCAGATGGAAAGTACATTTACTTTAACTCCGTGCGCAGCGGCGCCATGCAAATCTGGCGCATGAAACCGGACGGCAGCGCGCAAGAGCAGATTACTGATGATGAATTCAACAACTGGTTTCCCCATGTTTCGCCGGATGGCAAATGGATCGTCATGCTCTCATACACAAAAGACGTCGCGCCGGGCGACCATCCTTTTTATCAACAGGTTTATTTGCGTTTGATGCCTTTTGGCGGAGGGCAACCCCGAGTGATTGCCTACGTTTACGGCGGCCAGGGTACGATCAATGTGCCTTCTTGGTCTCCGGACAGCAAGAAGATCGCTTTTGTCAGCAATACGGCGATGGAATAAGAAACTGGTTTTGGCACATCGGCTATGTTTCATGAATAATCATAACTTTGTTGCACGCATTTTATTGCGAGCCGTATATCGTGGGTCAGTTTAGGCGGACTTGAAGAATGTTTCGAATTGCAAACGAGGCTGCCTGGGCGAAACTGAGTAATAAGGCATGAGTTTATAACCATGCTTTTATTGGAGAAAAATCATGGCCTTCACGCTGCAAACCTGGCAGGAAAAATTCAAAGCCAGTCTCGCCAATTGGAAACAGCGCATGCTGGCAAACGGCGTCGACTCGATTTATGCATTTTTGGCAAGCTCAGCATTGTTGCCGGTGGCGCAGGCGATTCGTGACGGTGATCGTGCCATGTTGCTGGCAATTGGCGGCGTGCTGGCCAGCGTGGGCGCGAATCTCATCGCCAACCGCATAGAAGCTTGGAAATCAGAAGCCGAAATCGCACGTGAGCTTGAAGCCGCGTTACCAGAAGAACCGGATTTGCGCGTCGAACTTGATACCATACTCGAAAAGCTTGACGCGCTGCCCCTTGCCCGGCAAGCGCTTGCCGAAAAGGAACGTGAGTGGTTCGCCCAAACTTTGCATGCTGAATTGCAACGCTTGGGAAACTGGCCCAGGTTCGAAGCCGTGCTCATCGGGCCGGGTGCGATCGCGCAGGGGCCGGGTGCGCGCGCGGTATATGCCCAAACCTATATTGAAACGCAAATCAATGCCGACCAGCCGGCTTTCGATTTGGCGCATCTGCGCGAGTCTTACCTCAATCGCCTTTTTGAAAGTGCCCGCCAGCTCTCCCTGGCCGGCGTCGATCCCAAAGTTGCCAACGATCCCGAAGCGCATCTCCATCTCGATGCCGTTTATACCGCTTTGCTTACGCTCACCCCGGAAGTGCATGAGCGCATGTTGCGCGGGGACTTAACGGAAAAAGAAACGCGACGCCAATCCGCGCTGGAGTTATTGAACCGTCACCCGCGCCTCGTACTGTTGGGCGATCCTGGCAGCGGCAAAAGCACGTTCGTCAATTTCATTGCTCTGTGTCTGGCTGGCGAAGCCTTGCGCCGCGCCGAAGCTGGTCTCACGTTGCTTACCGCGCCTTTGCCTGACGAGGAGAAGGATGAACCAATAGAGACGAAGAAGAAAAGCAAGCCGCAGGCTTGGGATCACGGTGCGCTGTTGCCGGTGCGCGTGATTCTGCGCGATTTCGCGGCGCGGGGGTTGCCCTCAGCCGGCGCCAAAGCCAATGCCAGTCATCTTTGGCAATTTCTCGCAGCAGAGCTGGAAACCGCTTGTCTCGCAGACTATACCGCTGCTTTGAAAAACGAACTGCTGCAAACGGGTGGTTTGATCTTACTTGACGGCCTCGACGAGGTGCCTGAGGCCGAGCAACGCCGAGGACAAATCAAAGACGCCATCTCGGATTTTGCGGCAACTTTCAAAAATTGTCGCTTCCTCTTAACCAGCCGCACCTATGCCTACCAAAAGCAGGAATGGCGACTACCCGGATTCACGGAAGCTGTGCTCGCGTCTTTCACCCCGGCACAAATTCGCCGCTTCGTCGAACGCTGGTACGACCACATCGGCGCATTGCGTGGTTGGCATGCCGAAAAAGCGCAAGGCAACGCCGAACTGCTCAAACGCGCCATCTTTAAAAATGATCGCCTGCAGGCACTGGCCGAGCGTCCGCTCTTGTTGACTTTGATGGCAAGCTTGCACGCTTGGCGCAGCGGCACGCTGCCTGAGAAGCGCGAAGAACTTTATGCCGACACTGTCGATCTGCTTCTGGAAAAATGGGAAAGCCCGAAAATCGTGCGCAATGAGAAGGGCGATCCCAAAATTCTGCAACCCAGCCTGGCGGAATGGCTGCGCGTGGACCGGCAGAAAATGCGCGACCTGCTCAATGAACTTGCCTATCAAGCGCATGCTGCACAACCCGAATTGGTGGGCACGGCCGACGTGCCGGAGGAAAAACTCGTAGCCGGATTGTTGCATTTGAGCAACAATCCGGAGGTCAAACAAAAGCTGCTGATGGAATATCTCCGCGATCGTACCGGGTTGTTGTTGCCACGTGGCAGCGGTGTGCATACGTTTCCGCACCGCACGTTCCAAGAATACCTGGCCGCGTGTTATTTGACGGACCATGATTTTCCCGACTTGCTGGCGCAGTTGGTGAAAAACGATCCCAACCGCTGGCGCGAAGCCACGCTGTTGGCCGGGGCCAAAGCCAGTCGAGGCGCGGCCTCGACCATTTGGTCATTGGTGGACGCGCTGTGCTACGATCTGCCCAACGCGGCCAGTACCGGCAAAGAGTTTTGGGGCGCGCATCTGGCTGGACAGGCTTTGGCAGAGATTGCCGATCTCACGCGCGTGAGCAAACGTAATCAGGCCAAGGTGCAACGCGTGCAGCAATGGCTCATCTCCATTCTAAAACACACAGATTTTCCCGCCGTCGAGCGCAGCCACGCCGGCAACAGCCTCGCCCGTCTCGGCGACCCTCGCTTTCGCGCTGATGCCTGGTTTTTGCCTGATGAACCTCTGCTCGGCTTTGTTGAAATTTCTGCAGGTGAATTTCTCATGGGCAGTGACAAGAAAAAAGATAAAGATGCTTTTGACGATGAATACCCGCAGCACAAAGTCACGCTGCCGGCTTTTTATATCGCGCGCTATCCGGTCACGGTCGCACAATTTCAAGCTTTTGTCGAAGACAACAAGCATCAACCGAAAGACCCGAGGTGTCTATCCGGCTTGCCCAATCATCCCGTGGTCTATGTGACCTGGCATGAGGCCATGGCGTATTGCGATTGGCTCACCGAAAAGCTGCGCACCTGGCCCGAAACGCCATCGCCGCTGACAACGCTCTTGCAAAAACAAAACGGCCGTATTATCTTGCCTAGCGAAGCTGAGTGGGAAAAGGCTGCCCGTGGAACGAAAGGATTGATTTATCCTTGGGGCGATAAACCGAATCCCAACGTGGCAAACTATAATGTTACCGGCATCGGCGCCACCAGTTCGGTGGGTTGCTTTCCTGCCGGTGTCAGCCCGTCTGACTGCTGGGATATGAGCGGGAACGTTTGGGAATGGACGCGTAGTTTATGGGAGAAATATCCCTACCCGAATGAGAAAGGTGGACGCCAGAAACGTGAGCGACTTAATGCTCCTGATGATGTCGCCCGCGTGGTGCGCGGCGGCGCGTTCCACTACAATCGTCGGAGCGTGCGCTGCGCCGCCCGCAGCGGGCACTATCCGTACTACTGGCACTTCAACTTCGGGTTTCGTGTGGCGGCGCTCCTATTACTCTGATCTCTGTAAACTCTGATTTCTGAAACTCTGGATACCTGTACTCTGGGGGGATTCCAAAGGGGGCGCGCCCCCTTTTGGCAAATTTTTTTTGAAAAATGAGACCCTGCACCGCCCGGGCACTTTTTTCAAACAGAGATTGGTGTTTATGGGCATGAGCAATCGTAAAAACTGAGCGCCCGGGCGGTTGTTTGATATTATCATTGAGGAGATCGAATGGCTTATCAAGAGATGCCCATCTTCACCCGCACCTTCGATTTTTTGACGTGGTTGCTGCCTGCGACCAACAAATTCCCGCGCGCACACCGCCACAGCGCCACCAAGCGCTTGTTGGATGCCGCGTTCGATTTGCGCGAGCGTTTGGACGAGGCAAATGCGCGCATGGAAAAACAAGCGCGGCTGGAGCGCCTGGCGCGCGCAGATGAGGCGCTTTCGCGCGTGCGCCTGTATTTGCGTTTGTGTGTGAAGTGGGGATGGCTGACCGCCGGACAGTATCAGCATGTCGCGGAAATGGTTACAGAGATCGGCCGTTTGCTTGGCGGGTGGAACAAAACGACGAAAGGCGAAAAAAAGACGAAAGAAGCAGAACAAGGGGAAGGAAAGAGTAGGTGAAGGGGGCTAAGAGGCAAATGGCAAATAAGGGCTTGGGCTTGGTTGCTCTTACTCATGCTCCACTCATACTCTTACTCGTTTTCAGAAACAACGGCGAGCGAGAGTATGAGAAAGAGTATGTAAGAGCGCGGAGTTTATGGCGGCTTGCCATTTGCCCCTTGCCATATGCAGGGCGGGGCCGGTTCACCGCGCCCGCGTGGTGCGCGGCGGCGCGTTCAACAACAATCATCGGAACGTGCGCTGCGCCTACCGCAACAGGAACAATCCGAACAACTGGAACAACAACATCGGGTTTCGTGTGGCGGCGCTCACATTTTTCACCGTCAGAATTGCGGTGCGTCTCGCTGCGGCGGGATTCACGGCCGAGACGAAAAATGGCGGAGCCGGTTCCGGGCCGCGTCGCCGTCAAAACGGCGCCGGGCAAATAACAACCGCCCCGTTCTCTCGTTCGCACAGGCGAAAACAGAACGGGGCAATTTTTTCGTGGCTCCCACCATTTTGTGAAAGCGTCCCCAATGTTCAAGCAACTAACTTCCTGGGATAACCTGCTGCTGGCCTCTAAAAAAGCGAGTAAAGGCAAGCGCGGCCAGGCGAATGTAGCCTCATTTGAATATTTGTTGGAAGAAAACCTGTTATGCTTGCAGGATGAATTGCTGTCACAGGCATATCGTCCGGGAAAATACGAGAACTTTTTCATTCACGAGCCGAAACGCCGGTTGATCAGCGCTGCGCCCTTCCGTGACCGGGTGGTTCATCACGCGCTTTGTAATGTTATTGAGCCGATCTTCGAACGCAGCTTCATTTATGATTCTTATGCCAATCGCGTCGGCAAAGGTACGCATCGCGCCCTCGACCGCTGCCAGGAGTTCGCGCGACGCTTCAAATATGTTTTGCCGTGCGATGTCTGCCAGTTCTTTCCGAGCATCGACTACGCCATTCTGCGCGGCTCGATTGCCCGGAAAATTCATGATGCGAACGTGCTCTGGCTGATCGACCTTATTCTCGCCAGCGGCGAAGGAGTTTTGCGCGACGCCTATGACATGATTTATTTTGCCGGTGACGATTTGTTTGCCGTCGATCGTCCGCGCGGCCTGCCGATAGGTAATCTCACCAGCCAATTTTGGGCAAATGTTTATCTCAACTCTTTCGATCACTTTGTCAAGCGTGAGTTGCGTTGCACGGGTTATTTGCGATTTGTCGATGATATTTTGTTTTTTGATAATAACAAAGAGACTTTGTGGAAATGGAAAGACCTGAGTCAGCAACGTTTGGACCAGCGGCGGCTAACAATGCACGCGGGCGCACATCCGCGTCCCGTGCATGAGGGCGTTTCATTCTTGGGTTTTATTGTCTTCCCGCAGCATCGCCGCTTGAAACGGCGCCGGGGGATTCATTTTCATCGCAACCTGCGTAGCCTATTTGCGCAGCATGATTCCGGTCAAATTCCGCTGGCAAGGATCACCGCCAGTGTGCAGGGCTGGGTAAACCACGTGCGTTACGCCAACACCATTGGCCTACGAAGCAAGATTTTGTCGAATGGAGCATGAATGGAACGCAACCTCCTCGAGAACTATCCCGTCATCATCGAAATTCCCGTTGCCTGGGGCGAGATGGACGCTTTTCAACATGTGAACAATATCGTCTATTTTCGCTATTTCGAATGCGGCCGCATGGCTTATTTCGAGCGCATTGGTTTTAACGAAATCATGGCAAAAACCGGCGTCGGCCCGATTCTCGCACACACGCAATGCCGCTATCGCAAAGCCTTGACCTATCCGGACACCGTGACGGTGGGCACGCGCATTTCTGAAATCAAAGAAGATCGTTTTACCATGGAAATTTGCCTGGTGAGCCGCAAACTGCAAAAAGTCTCCGCTGAAGGCACGGCAGAGTTGGTGGCGTTCGACTATCGCGAAAACCGCAAGACGCTGTTGCCGGAGGAGATTCGAAAAAAAATCGAAGCGCTGGAGGGGAGGAGGTTTTAGTGAATTTTGACAGTCAAGATCGGTAATTCCGGCTTGCTCGGCCACGGCATCCACTATGGTCAAGCCACGGCCAAGCCGTGGCTGAACCTTATCGAACTTGAATGTCAGAACTCATATGATCTTTTCGCGAATGCCGCAGTATTGATTCAAAACTCGAAACGCCACTTACCCCCGGGACTTCAGTCGTGGCGTTTCGAGATGTGTTTATGGGTCACCCAACAACGCAACCGTGGCGTTGCGATCACGAAGATTCCCTGCGAAGTTGCTGGCGCAATGTAAGTGAAATCACTTGGAGATTCAATCACACGAACGTTGTATTTTTGACCGAGGGGGGAAAGAGGAGGGGCACTTGGCTGCTTTTGAAAAGCATAGTTGGGGCGCCTGAAGGCGCAACTACAAACAAAAAGCGTGACGACAACCCTCACTTCTGCAAATACTTCAACACCGCTTCGGTGCGGTTATGCACGTGCAGCTTCTCGTAAATTTTATGCAGGTGGGTACGCACGGTTTCGACGCTGATGCCGAGAGTTGTTGCGATTTCTTTATACAAAAATCCCTTGGCGAGATAGCTCAGAATTTCCTGCTCGCGCCTGGAGAGATGTTCCATTTCCTTTGCGGGCGCTCGCATCTGTTGAAAGATTTGCACAACTCTGCGCGCGATTTGGCTGGACATGGGTGAGCCGCCGTTGTGCAGGTCTTGAATGGCCTCCAACAGCTTGGCAGGTTGCGTCTTTTTCAGAATATATCCGCTGGCGCCGGCCATCAGGGAATCAAAGATTTTGTCGTCGTCTTCGTAAATCGTGAGCATCATGATCTGCAATTCGGGAAAATCCGACTTGAGGCGGCGAATGCACTCGATGCCGGACATGCCCGGCAGCTCGATATCCATCAAGACGACATCCGCCTCCTGAGCCGCTAACTCCTCCAAAGCGGCTTCAGCGCTGCTGCACTTGGCCACGCAGCGAAAACCCTCAGAGCCGTTGATGAGATAGGCCAGGCCGTTGCGAATGTCGTCGATATCTTCGACGATGGCGACGTTGATGGGCATATGACTGTGCACAAATGACGATTCAGGCACAACTGTTTGCATCCGGGTGACTTCAAAAATAGAAAGATTGCGCTGCCGATCAATCACACGAAAGTAGTAGGGAGGTTGCCGCGCACGAGTCGCCGTGACGGCATTGGATTTGACCGAAATCAATTGATCTTCGCCCAAATCCTCACCTGCGTTCCTCCGTTCGGCTGTGATTGAATCGCGAATTCGCCGCCGATATCCACCATGCGCTTGCTCATGTTGCACAAGCCGTTGCCGCAGCCATTGACGGTCTCCGGTGCAAAGCCTCGTCCATTGTCCCGGATAAAAATTTCGAGCGTATGATCATGGGAGTTGAGCTGCAGCTCGGCTTCCGTTGCCCTGGCATGCTTGACCACGTTGTGAATCGCCTCTTTCACCACCAAAAAAACATGGCGGCGGAACTCCGCAGAAATCGGATGGCCGGGCACGGCCTCCGGAAAATGCAGGCGATAGTTTATCGCCGCCAGCTCGAAGCAATCTGCCGCGCATTTGCGCAGATATGCCGCCAGATTGTCGAGCGAGTTGTTCTTCGGATTGATCGCCCAGATAATCTCGCTCATGCTGTCGATGGTGGCGCGCGCGGTGGCGGAGATCTTCTGCAAGTCGGTGCGCAGTTTTTGGGGATTGGCCAAATTTTGCTGCGCCAACTCGCCGAGAATGGCGATTTTGGTCAAGTTCGCGCCCAACTCATCGTGCATGTCTTTGGAGATGCGCTCGCGTTCGCGGCTTAAGGCCTGCTGGCGCTCGATCGCTTCCAAACGCCGTTGGAATTTCCGCACCGAAATATATTTCGCTGCGCCGGCAGCCGCGGCTAGGGCGCTTGCGCCCGTTAATATTTTGAACCACCACGTCATCCAAAACGGCGGCACAATGGTGAGGGTGAGCGCCGCGCCCGCCTCATTCCACACGCCGTCGTGATTTGTGCCTTTGACACGAAAGGTATAGTCGCCGGGATTGAGGTTGGTGTAACGCGCAAAGCGGCGGTCGCCGCAATACACCCAATCTTTGTCAAAGCCCTCCAGCATATAGGCGTATTGATTATGCTCCGGATGCGTATAATCCAATGCGGCAAACTCGAAGGAGAAGACGTTCTCCTCATAATCGAGTTTGAGCTTGGTGGCATTGGCGATATCAATGTCGAGCTTCACCGGCAGATCGAATTTTTTGAAATCCGTCAACACGATCGGCGGCAGGAACGAGCTGTCTTTCACCGAATCCGGATGAAAAATATTGACGCCATTGATGCCGCCGAAAAACATTTCGCCGGTTCGTTTGCTGCGATGATACGCGCCGGTGTTGAACTCGCGTGATTGCAGGCCGTCCTTCAAGGCGTAGTTGCGGAATTTTCCGGAGACGGGATCAAGTTTCGAAATGCCACCATTGGTACTCAACCAGAGATTGCCATTATCATCGCCCAGAATGCCGTAAATAAAGGTGTTGGGTAGCCCCTCTTTTTCATGATAGCGCGTAAACGTTTTTCTCTCGGGATCGAGCTTGTTTAAACCATCGGTTGTGCCAATCCAAAGATTGCCGTCGCGATCTTCAAAAATGCTTTTGATGTAGTCGTTGCTCAGACTGTTCGGGTTCGCAGGCTCGTGAAAATAGTGTGTGAAGTTTTGGCTGGCGCGATTGAATTTGTTCAAGCCGCGTTGCGTGCCGGCCCACGTAATGCCCTGCCGGTCTTGATAAACAACGGTCACGGGTATGCTGCTCAAGCTGGCGGGATCATCCGGTTGATGCTCGTAGGTGATGGTTTGCAGGGTTTGCTTGTCATACATGCTCAAGGCATTGCCGCCGACCCAAATCTTGCCCTCTTGATCCTGGCAGATCGCATCAGCAGTATGTCGGGGCAGGGCCAGGCGCCGGCCTTCGTCGTTGTGCGGATTTGCAAAGGTTTCATGTTCACGATCGAAGCGATTCAAGCCCTGGCTTCCCAACCACAGGATTCCTTCACGATCTTCATAAATTGCTACGACGTCGGTCGCGTTTAGCGTCCGTGGATCGGTGGGATCATGTGAATAACGGGTGATTTCTCCGCTGCGGCGATTGACGCGGTTGACGCCGGAGCTGATCATGCCGATCCACAAATCGCCTTCGTGATCTTCCCAGATTGCTTTCGGCAGGCCCAGGCTGAGGCTGTTGCGATTACCCAACTCATGTTTGAGATGCGCGAATTTGGGCGGGCGCGGATCGAGTTTGCTCAAGCCGCTGCCATCGGTGGCAAACCACATCAAGCCGGAACGGTCGCGATTGATTCTGATGCAATTGCCAAAACTGATGTTGGCAGGATTTTTCGGATCGTAGCGGAAGCGCGAAAGCCTGCCGGTGGCGCGATCATACCGGCTCACACCGCCGCGGTTGGCCAGCCACAATGCGCCGGTAACGTCTTCACAAATCGCCACGACTTCATCATCCAACAGCGAGTTGGAATCGCGAGGGTCATGTTGAAAATGATGTGTGACCTGCTCATTGTTGCGATCAAAAATCATCAACCCACTGCGCGCGGTGCCCAGCCAAAAAGTGCCTCGGCTGTCTTCGTGAAGCGCCATTACGCCATCGTCCGTCTTGCGCAGACCAAAATCATAACGCCTGAAAGAACCGGCGGCGCGATCAAACTTGTGCAATATCCACCCGGCAATAATCCAGAGTGTGCCCGCGCGATCTTCATAAATGCGCCGGACATAGGGATGGCTCAGGCTCTGCGGATTTTGCGGATCGTGCCGGTAACGAGCGAATGTCTCCGTTTCGGGATTGAAGGAATTTAAACCATCAAAGGTGCCGATCCAAAGCACGCCGTTGGCGTCAAGACAAAGATTTGATATATGATCACCCGAAAGACTGGAGGAATCGGCAGGATTATTCCGATAGCGCGTGAACGTGCCGCTCTTGCGGTCGAATTTGTTGAGTCCTGCTTCAACCGTACCGAACCACAGCATCCCCTCCCGATCTTCTGCGATTGCCGACACGTTGTTGTGCGAGAGACTATTGCTGTTGCCGGGATCGTGCTTGTAATGCTTAAAGCTGTAGCCATCGTAACGGTTCAGTCCGTCTGCGGTGCCGAACCAGAGGAAGCCTTGGCGATCTTGAAAAATGGCGCCGACCGAGCATTGCGATAAGCCCAGCTCGACCGAAACATGCTCGAATTTGAACTCACGCGGTTGCGCCGGCGCATCCGCAGTTGGCAAGGTGGAAAGCATGCCAATGCCCGCCATCAGCGCTTTTGCCGCGCCATTTCGAAATGATTCTGCAAACATGGAAATTCACCGCCAAAGCCGTTTCACATCCATCGATGATTTTGGAGCTTGAGAAGACCCTGTTAGGTGCTGCTTGCACTGTGAGATTATACCGGCAAGCGACGGGCGATGGCGAAGAGGATTTTAACAAGAAGTCAAGGTTGTTTCTCCACAAATAGCGAAACCGCCCGGTCGTGGCGTGAAGTAATCTCACAAATGGCCTATTGCTATGTATGAACAGTTTTCTTATACTTATGCAGCGCTGAATTGAGGAGGAAAGACATGGCGGGTGAAAAAAGAAGAGCCGCACAATTCATGGGCAAGAACGCCATCGTAGCGGTGATCGGCCAACGCTTCAAGCTTTCCAAGACAAAGAAAAACCTGTCGAAACGTATCTACAAAGAGACGGACGCATAATTTATATCGGCAGCAATGGCCGTACACACATCTTTGAGGGTGAAAAGCATCTCATGAGTTTTAGAACAACCAAGCAAACGCGCGAACGAAAAGTGAAAAAGGGCTTTTGGCAAAAACTGCCGTAAAAATTTTATCAAAATTTGAGAGTTGATCATGAAACTGCAAAGGCAAAAAGAAATTGCGGACGTTCTGCTCTTCGATGTGGAAGTATCCGAGTCCGAGCTTGAGCTTTATCAGCAATGCTTGGAATTCGTGATGGCGCATGTCTCTCCCAAGCGCCTGGAGGAGGATTTCGGCGCTTACCCGGACGAGATCGAAGGCATGCTCCAGGATATTCAGGACATTCTGCAACAGCCTGGTGTGCACGAGAAATCGGGCTCTGCGGCTGCGCTGGAAACAGCGCGTTAAACTGGGCTTGACAGCCGTCATGAATTTAATTTTCGATCCCACATCACCAACGCCAGCAAGATCGCCATGGTCACGCCGGATAAGCCCGGCACCGCCCAGCCGAGATAGCCGAATGACTCCATCACATCGATCGCGAACGCCGACAGGATGGGTCCGAACAGCGAAGCATAGCCGTAGAGCATCGAAAAGCGCGCATTGGCGATGGGTAATTTGTCCGCTGGTGTGCGATCTCCGAGAATTTTTAAACTGACAGGATAAGTGCCGCCCACGCCCACGCCAATGCCGACGAACGCCACGGTCGCCCAGATTTTTTCTCCGGCAAGAACTCTCTGGCTTAGCACCCCGGCAGCAATACAGCAGAGAATTCCAAATATGCCGATGCCAGTCAACGTTTTGCGTGCGCCAAATTTATCCGCAAGCCAGCCGCAAAGTGGTTGGCTGAACACCATACCCAAAGCAGTGAATCCGACAATATTCATGGCCTCACTGCGCGTTAAGCCAAGGCGCTGGCCCTCGACTGGATAGGTGCCGGCAATGGCCATGTCGAGCGCGCCGAACACGATTGCGCCGAACAGGCTGAGCCATAAGCTCCGCCACGCAAGAGGAGAAGCAGGAACATCTGAATTTTGTGACGCAACGTGAGGAGAGGGTTTTCCAATCGCCCCGCGCATGCCCCACCAGGCAATCGGCGCAATGAAAAGAGCAGCCGCTGCAACCAGGCCGAAACACCATAATCCGATACGATCATAAGCCCAGTCACTAAAGAACACTCCTGAGGAAAAGCCGACGGCAAGCGACGAGCCGTAAGCTGCCATCACCCGGCCGCGAATCGCCGCGGCGACGCCGCGCAAAAGCGCCACCTCGGCGGCGATGAACGTCATGTTTGCCGCCGCGCCCAACTCAAATCTCACCAAGAAAAGCAGCGGTTCATAGTAGGCGAGTGCGAGTCCAAGCCCAGCAAACCCGAGCGCCTGGCCAAGCAATCCAATAAAGTTGATCCGTTGCGAGCCGACGCGTTCCACCAGTTTGCCCACCGCGGGACTGAATACTGCAATTGCCACCGCAAGCATGGCAGAAACGCCGCCGGTAAAATATTCATTGAATCCGCGCGTTTCCAGCAGGGAGGACACCAACGGCGCAACCGCGCCGAAACTCGTGCCAACCAGCAGCATCGAGGCAATCAGCGCAATGACGGCGCCGGGCCGCAGCGTTGAATTTTTGATGGATGAAGAGTCGGGTTGCGTTTCGATTGTTGAGGTGTCGGCCATAAATTTTTTTGAGTGACCGTTCCGCCGGCAGGTCGCTCCGCCGCGTGTTGCAATCTCACGGAGATGAATTGATTTTTGAACTCAGGGATCAGCAATAAAAAGTCAGCATACGCACGCGGTGATCAGGTTCGTTGCTGGTTTGAATGTAGTGACGGAAATGCCCGGGCGCAAGCCCGACCTTGCTTTCGAGAACACAAATCAGTACTTTTGTCCGAACCAAAAAAACGTTGTTTACTCCCTGAATTTTGCATTGTGCCTGTGGATGAATCCACAGGCCAAGATGTGAAAGTCGCATGAATGCGCCTCTCACCGTTGGGCGACATCCGCCTTCAGACGGATTACAAAACTTAGCCTGCGATTTCAATCGCAGGCGGAGGTGGGCGCAAAACGCGCGCAAAATTCAGATACTCGTTGAATTGCTGATGTGCTCATGAGCCACCTACGTTATTTTACCGCCGGTGAATCGCACGGCCAGGCGCTTGTCGGTATATTGGAAGGTTTGCCAGCCGGTTTGGAAATCGATGAAGCTTATCTCGCGCAGCAGCTTCATCGCCGGCAGCAGGGTTATGGCCGGGGCGGCCGCATGCGCATCGAGCAGGATTACGCACAAATCCTCAGCGGTGTGCGCTTCGGCAAAACCTTGGGAACGCCGCTGGCGCTGCACATCGAGAATCGCGATTGGCAGAATTGGCAAACCAAGATGTCGGTCACGCCCGTCACCAGCCAAATTCCGCCGGTCGAAATTCCCCGGCCCGGGCATGCTGACCTTGCCGGCGGCGTCAAATATCAAACCGATGATTTGCGCAATGTGCTGGAGCGCGCCAGCGCGCGTGAAACCGCGATGCGCGTGGCGCTCGGCGCGGCGGCGCGAAAATTCCTCGAAGCCTTTGATATTCGGATCATCAGTCATGTTGTGCAGATTCAACAAGCGCAGAGCCGTTATTCTTTTATGAATATCGGCAAGATTGATTTTGATGTGCCGCTGACGGAAATCGCCTCTCGCACGGAAGCGTCATCGGTGCGCTGCCTCGATGGCGAGGCTGAGAAACAAATGATTGCGCTTATCGATCAAGCCAAAAGAAACCGCGATACGGTAGGCGGCATTTTCGAAGTTGCCGCGCTCAATCTGCCGGTGGGACTCGGCAGTCATGTGCAGTGGGATCGCCGGCTGGACGCGCGTTTGGCCGCAGCCATGATGAGCATTCCGGCAATCAAGGGCGTCGAAATCGGCAATGGCTTTGATGCGGGGCGAAACTGGGGCAGCGCGGTTCACGATCAAATTTACTATTCGGACGAACGCGGTTATTTTAGGGCGTCAAACAATGCCGGCGGTTTGGAAGGCGGCATCACCAACGGCGAGCCGCTGGTGGTGCGCGTCGCAAAGAAGCCGATTTCAACCTTGATGCGGCCGCTGGATTCAGTTAACATTCATACCAAAGAACCAGCAGAAGCGCATATCGAACGCTCGGATGTTTGCGCCGTGCCGGCTGCCGCCGTCATCGGCGAAGCAATGCTGGCGCTGGTGCTCGCGGATGCAATGCTTGAAAAGTTCGGCGGCGACTCGATGCAGGAAATTCACGAACGATGGACAGCTTGGTTACGTCAAAACCGATAAATCACGTTTTTTTGGTTGGCTTCATGGGAAGCGGCAAAAGCACGATTGGACGCTTGCTGGCGTTGCAGCTTGGTTGGCGCTTCATCGACTTGGATGAAGAAATTGTGCGGCACGAACGCATGCCGATCGAGCAAATTTTTGCGGAGCGCGGTGAGCCTTATTTTCGCGGAGTGGAGGTGAGGTTGTTGCAAAACCTGCTCGCGCATCACAAAACCGTGATTGCGCTAGGCGGCGGTACGCCGGCGCAAGAAAGCGCCTGGCCGGTTCTGGCGCAGGGTCTGGTGATTTATTTGCGCTGCCATCCCGACGAATTGTTTCGCCGCTTGAAGGATGAAGTCAACCGCCCGATGCTGAGCCGTGTGCCACCGGCAGAACGCCCGCTCTTCAT